>JBELDQ010000141.1:0-5915 GCA_042094215.1 Polaribacter sp.
CCAATGCGAATAAAGCTATCACAGCTATTTTTAAATGTTTCATTATCAAATTTTTAAATTAAAAGTTCTTTATTAAGTTACAAATGTAAGTTGATAAATTTTATTTACAAAGATTTTTGAAAAAAAGTTTTATTTCTAAATAATACCTAAATGCTTACCTACATTAATAAAAGCAGTTATTGCTTTATCTAAATGCTCCTTGCTATGTGCTGCTGATAACTGAACTCTAATTCTAGCTTTTTCTTTTGGCACAACAGGGAAAAAGAATCCAATTACATAGATACCCTCATCCAACAGCATGTTTGCCATGGTTTGTGAAAGTTTCGCATCATATAGCATTACAGGAACAATTGCAGCATCTGCTCCAACCAAATCAAAACCAGCTTCTCCCATTTTTTCTCTAAAGTAGTTCGTATTCCACTCTAACTGATCTCTAAGAGAAGTATCTTTAGAAATCATATCAAAAACCTTTAAAGAAGCTCCAACAATGGCCGGAGCCAATGAATTTGAAAACAGATAAGGTCTAGAGCGTTGGCGTAATATTTCTATAATTTCTTTTTTACCTGTAGTATACCCGCCCATTGCACCTCCTAATGCCTTTCCAAAAGTACCTGTAACGAGATCTACTCGCTCCATTACATTTTTCAACTCCACGGTACCTCTTCCTGTTTCTCCAATAAATCCGGTAGCATGACATTCATCAACCATTACCATAGCATCGTATTTATCTGCTAAATCACATATTTCATCTAGCTTCGCCACAATACCATCCATTGAAAAAACACCATCGGTAACAATAATTTTAAAACGATGTCCTTGTTTATTAGCCGCAATTAATTGTTCCTCCAAAGCTTCCATGTCATTATTAGCGTATCTATAACGAGCAGCTTTACACAAACGAACCCCATCAATAATTGAAGCATGGTTTAAACTATCTGAAATAATCGCATCTTCTTTGGTTAACAAGGGCTCAAAAACACCTCCGTTTGCATCAAAAGCCGCTGCATACAATATGGTATCTTCTGTTTTATAAAATTCAGCAACCTTCGCCTCTAAGTTTTTATGAATATCTTGTGTTCCACAAATAAAGCGAACAGACGACATACCAAAACCATGACTGTCTAATGTATCTTTTGCTGCTTGTATCACTTCGGGATGATTTGACAAACCTAAATAGTTATTTGCACAGAAATTAATCACTTCTTCCCCTGTAGCTATTTTAATTACCGCGTCTTGCGATGAAGTTATTACCCTTTCAGACTTATACAATCCGGCATCTTTTATTTCTTGAAGCTCTCTCTCAAGTTGTTGTTTTATATTTCCGTACATTCTCTTGTGATATTTTTTCTGCAAAGGTAAATTAAATTTCTTCTATTTTTATTTCATCCCCTATATAAATGAGGAGCTTTTTGCGCACCTCAATACCCATTGTATTGAGTACTTTCTCATACTGCAACAATTGCTGATGGTATTTATTTGAAGGGCTTCCTGTCTTGTAATCTATTAGTACCGCCTCTTTTTTAGACGTAAAAACCAACCTATCTGGAATAATAACGCCATCATTTTTGGTTGTAATTTCTCTTTCATTATAAGCAATGGCATGTTCTGTATAGTATTCTTTTAACTTCGGGTGCTGCACAACCGCATTAAGTACCCTTTTAATTTCAGCGATACTCTCAGCGGTAAACACCCCTTGATTTAAATAATGAGCGACCACCTTTTCAACATCTTTCTCAGAACGAATCTTAGAGAATAGTTCATGTATTAAATTCCCGTATTCAATTGCTGCTCCTTGCTCTGTTTTCCAAAATTTTGAGGCATTAGCAAGCATGTAAATATTATGCTGCTGCCATGAGTTGCTCACAAACTGACCTTGTACTGAAGTTTGTGACGTCTCTTTTTTATTTGCACTAACCTTTTTGTAGTCTCCAAATGTATACGTAGCTTTTGAATCTGACCAAACTCCGAGTTGTTTTAGATAATTGATAAACACTCCTGAGGTGTGATTAATATTTACTTCTCCTTTTTGTGAAATTGTTTTCTCAGTAATCACATACAATTGCTCTACCGATCTCGTTAAAGCAACATACAAAAGATTAAAACTATCTAATTCCAGCTCTTCTCGCTGAAAATTATAAATATCCGACCCTGCCCTACCTGTATATTTTATATTTTTACTTGAACTCACTAGCAGTCTATCAAAGCCTTCAAATTGTTCAATTGACAGGTCTGTTATCCACGATTTCGGATTGATTTGCTGATACACATCAATATTGTATGGAAATATAACAACCGGAAACTCCAACCCTTTAGATTTATGAATTGTCATTATTTGAACCGCGTTCTGCGCTTCAGGGGCCACAATACTTAACTTTTCTCTTTTAGCTTCCCAAAACTCTAAAAATTGCTGAATGTCAGTATCTTTCTGTTGTTGTTCAAAAACAACATCTAAGAAAAACTGAACATATGCATCAGAAACGACAGTTAATTTAAAAGCTCTAATAATTTCTTCAACTTTTTCGTAAAATGGGATTTGAGAAAAATTCTCAAGATTAAAATCAACTCCAAATTGCTGTATTCTTGAAAAAAAATTATTCTCATTTTTTAAATTAAAAGAATCAATAAAAGCATGTTTATCAAGATTCACATTCAAATGCGTATGTAAAAAATAGAGCAGTTCAACCCAAGATGCGTGGTCGTTTGGATACTGAATAACTTGTAAAAGATTGATTATAAAATGTACTTTAGGACTGTTTTGAATTAACAATGTTTCTGAAGAAACAATAGCAACCCCATGCTCAGATAAATAATTTGCAACAGCCACACCCTCTTTCTTCTTGCGAACTAAAACACACACATCTTTCCTTGAAAAATTATC
This sequence comes from Polaribacter sp., assembly GCA_042094215.1. Classification (GTDB taxonomy): domain Bacteria; phylum Bacteroidota; class Bacteroidia; order Flavobacteriales; family Flavobacteriaceae; genus Polaribacter. Next base: position 2,879 of record JBELDQ010000141.1, read on the forward strand.
ATCTAAATTAAGAATTATCTCCAACACCCTCTTGGCATACTTTATATCGTTTTCCTCTTTACTTGCCTCTTTCTCTAAAAAATCAACTGACACAAACCCTCCAGTTTTACGCGTCGTCTTTTGCGCATTCCCGTGCAAAAAAAGGGCTTCGTACATTGGATTTTGAAAATAACCTGCTACATATTGAAAAAACGAGTTATTAAAATTGATTACCTCGCTGTAACTTCTATAATTTGTATCAAGGCCCTTTACTTCTTTAGCTACTTGGAAAGGATTGGTCGCTGTATCATTTTGATCTTCTGAGCCTAATTTTATAAATTGCTCAGCTCGTCCTCCACGCCAGCGATAAATCGCTTGTTTTGCATCACCAACTAACAATAAATTACTTTGCTCTTGCGCCAAGGCATTGTCTATTAATGGAATTAAATTTTGCCATTGTAATACAGAAGTATCTTGCATTTCATCGATAAAATAATGCATGAATTTCTGACCGATTCTCTCATAAATAAAAGGCGCAGGCTCTCCCTTAACATGGTTAGAAATCAATTGATTAAATTCCGAAATCAATCGAATATTATGTTCTTCTTTAATCGTGGATAGCTCTGTGTTTATTTTTGTTAACACCGCTAACGGAATGATACTTTTTAACACCAATTTATTTAAAACGTGCTGTTCATAGAGCTTCTCAGATTCTTTATACAATGCAAGCAGCTCGGGAAGCATACCTTCAATAGTCGCTTTTACCTCATCTGATTTAGATTTTGCGTAAAATAGGTTGTCCTCAACTCGCTGCTTTAAAGCTGACTCGTCAAAAAATTTCGCTTTCTCAACATCTTGCAAAGCACTAAAGTGCTTTGGCAACATGGAACGGTAAAAATCTTTATGCTCTAGTTGCGCCTCTTCAATTAGAGACAAGCCCTTCACTCCTATTTCTGTAAATTTTGAATGGAGCTCTTTTTGAGCTTTTACCAATTTGTTTTTTAGCGATGTAAAATCACCAACTGTTTTTTTGCTCAATACTTTGAAATGTTTCGCATCTTCATCATTGAGTAGCACTTTGGCAAAATCATTCAAATCTAGAGAAATGTCCCAAGATTTATCTTCTTTCGCTTTCTCTAAAGAAAAATCAATTAATGTTTTGGTCACCTCTTTTTCAATGCCAATTTTAGACATCAGTACAGCAACCGCTTGTTGTAATAAAGTCTCTGAATCTAATTCGACTTCAAAATTTAAGTTCAACCCCAAATCAAAGGCAAAACTTTTAATAATTTTATGTGTAAAACTATCGATTGTGGTAATACCAAAAGCAGAATAATTTCGCAAAATAGTTTCTAATATTTTGCGACTCCTATTTTGTATTATGTCTTTCTCTAAGCCTGTTTCCTCAAGTAGCTTTTGCAGTAAATCATTTTCATTCCCATTCGAAAAAAGCTGCAAACTATCTAAAATTCGCTCTTTCATTTCCGCAGCGGCTTTATTGGTAAAAGTAATTGCTAGTATACTCTGAAAAGCATAGCTATTCGAAGTTTTTAAAACAACTTTCAAATACTCTTTAACCAATGTAAATGTTTTCCCACTTCCTGCAGAGGCATTGTAAACTTGAAAATTTGAAGGGTTTTTCACAACTAGATTTTAGTGCAAAATAAGTGTTTTTTAATGAAGACACAAGGCTGCTTTAGATTTAATAGGCTAGCCTCTAAACAGAAAAAAATCGTCTTTTATTGATTCTATTTTCGAATCGTCATTTGTAATAATATAGTCAAGCGCCTTATCTGTAAATTGTTGCCCTTTTTCTGTGAGAGAAATAATATTTTCATTTACAGCAATCATATTATTTCTAAAAGCTAAATCTAGCACCGATTTTGACCGTACTTTTTGCCAATTTATATGTTCATTTAAGTGATTAATATGTCGCTCTTGTTTCTCTGTATGGTTGCTTAAGTGCAACAAAAAGGTAAGCAAAGAAACCTCTATTTGCTGTTGTCTGTTGCGATATATCGCAGAAATAAAACCTCTTTTTGGAGCAAACAAATACACTAAAAAAAACACAAACCCTAGCACTGTAGTCATCGATCCCGATATTGAAGCATCTAGTACATGTGCCAACCAATACCCTGAAATCGCTGCAAAAACACCAAAAAAGACAGACAAAAACAGCATTTTCTTCAAATTATCTGTCAATAAATAAGCTGTTGCAGCTGGCGCAATCATTAAGGCCACAACTAAAATGGCTCCAACCGCATCAAAAGCACCCACTGTGGTAACAGAGGCAACACTCATTAACCCATAATGCAAAACAGCAGGAGAAAACCCTAAGGCAGTTGCCAACCCCGCATCAAATGTACTTATTTTCAATTCCTTAAAAAAGGCAAACAACAAACTCAATACCATGAGTAAAATGAACCCAACAATCCACAAAGACTTCGGACCTAAATCCATTCCATTCATCATAAACCGATCGAAAGGAGCAAAGGCCAATTCACCCAACAAAACAACATCGGTATCGAGATGTATATCATTTGCATTTTTAGAGATTAGAATGACTCCAATGCTAAATAACGCCGGAAAAACCAATCCAATTGCTGTGTCTTCCTTCACTAACTTCGTCTTCTGAATAAACTCTACCAACACGACTGTTATTACCCCAGATAAAGCAGCCATGACTATTAACAGAGGAGAACCTAAATCATGTGTGATAAAAAACCCAATGACCAAACCTGGTAGAATTGAATGGCTTATCGCATCACTTATCAGTGCCATTTTACGCAACACTAAAAAGGTTCCCGGAATAGCACAAGCAATTGCTACCAAACTTGCTATTAACTGTATTTCTATTTGAGCACTAGTCATCTATCTCTAGTTGTTGATTGTATAGGTTTGCTGCAAAATGATAGCCTTTTTGGGTCATTGACCACATTTGACCCTGAACCTGTATGTATTCTTTATCTTCTAATTTACTCAAAGATTTCCGTGTATACCCCTGAAAATTATTCAAAATTTTAATCGCATGCGGATGTGATATTTGCTCATGTCCTTT
>JBELDQ010000142.1:0-5846 GCA_042094215.1 Polaribacter sp.
GAAATGGGAAAATCTTTACAAGAAGGTTATGGAGAGGTACAAGAAATGATTGATATCTGTGACTTTGCAGTAGGCTTGTCAAGACAGTTAAACGGTCAAACGATTCCTTCTGAGCGACCAGGACACGTAATGAGAGAGCAGTGGCACCCAATTGGTGTGGTTGGAATTATCTCTGCATTTAACTTTCCTGTTGCTGTTTGGGCATGGAATACTGCACTTGCATGGATTTGTGGAGATGTTTGTGTATGGAAGGGTTCTGAAAAAGCACCTTTATGTTCTGTTGCATGTCAAAATATCATTGCAGCTGTTTTAAAAGACAACAATTTACCAGAGGGTATTTCTTGTATTATTAATGGAGATTACACCGTAGGTGAATACATGACTACAGATACACGTATTCCTTTAGTTTCTGCTACAGGATCTACAAGAATGGGAAGAATTGTTGGTGCAACTGTTGCAGAGCGTTTTGGAAAATCATTATTAGAATTAGGTGGTAACAACGCCATTATAATCACACCAACTGCAGATTTAAAAGTCGTAGTTCCTGGCGCTGTATTTGGTGCTGTTGGTACTTGTGGACAACGTTGTACTTCTACTCGTAGATTGATTATTCACGAATCTGTATACGATAAAGTAAGAGATGCTATTGTTGGTGCTTACGGGCAGTTAACCATTGGAAATCCTTTGGATGAAAAAAACCATATTGGTCCTTTAATTGATCACGATGCCGTAAATACATACCTAGCAGCAATTGAAAAAGCAAAAGCTGAAGGAGGAAATGTACTTGTAGAAGGTGGCGTATTAGAAGGAGAAGGATACGAAAGCGGTTGCTACGTAAAACCAGCCATTATAGAAGCTGAAAATCATTTCGAAATTGTACAGCACGAAACATTCGCACCCATCTTATACTTAATGAAATATTCGGGAGAAGTAGAGAATGCTATTGAAACCCAAAATGGTGTTGCACAAGGATTGTCTTCTGCAATTATGACCAATGAAATGAAAGAAGCAGAAAAGTTTTTATCGTATGCTGGTTCTGATTGTGGTATTGCTAATGTAAATATCGGTACTTCAGGTGCTGAAATTGGTGGCGCTTTTGGTGGAGAAAAAGAAACAGGTGGAGGACGTGAGTCTGGATCTGATGCTTGGAAAGTATACATGAGAAGACAAACAAATACGGTGAATTACTCTGATGAATTACCGTTAGCACAAGGAATTAAATTCGACCTATAAAAAGTGGGTTGTATTCATACTGCTTTCTTTCACATAAGAAATCATAAAAACCCTGCTACATAGCGGGGTTTTTTTATGTCTAACGGCACTATAACTACAACTCTTATAAAGACACTAGAACACGCGTTAACTATACTTTACTTTTCTCAAAACACGCATGGCATCTTTGTATTTCATATAGGTGGTTTTGTCTGGCAAATTTTTAATGTATTCCTTTGCTTTTCGCAATTGAGCAGGTGCCGCTAGATGTCCGTAGAGATAACTAATTAAATAATTTGTTGGCAGACGCAATACATCTTCATGCTCTGTTACAGAAAGTGGTTTTTTATGAGTAATCTTTGAAACAATACGATTGCTATTTGTAAAAATATGAGCAATGACTGTTGGGTCAAATTTCGGCGGTACAAACAAAAATTCTTTCACAATGTCTAACTTCCCATTGTCTTTAAAATGAATGATGGTCTTTTCTAACGGATAATGTGTTTCTTGCTTGTCTATTCCAAGCAATATAAATTCAGTAATTATAAAAGAATGTGTGTTGAAACGAATTTGAACATCGTCTAAGGCAGAAAAAAACAGACGCACTTGATCGTTGATCAATTCAATATCTACTCTTGAGAAAAATTCACGTCCTTTAGTGATGGTTTTCCTACCTGCCCAGCACAATACAAACTGCTCCTTAAAAACCTTATACCTTGGATTGTACTCCTTTTTATGGTTCTTGATAAAGTCAAAAACCCCATTTAAGGTCAGTTCAATATTATTTTGAGCATTTTTTTCAATAGCGGCAACAAACCGTTCGTTGGTGCTTTTAAGTTCTAAAGTTCCTTTGGAAGTCATTGAATTACTGCCTCTTCGAAAAAAGACGGTTCCTATTTTATACTTCCAAGCGTTTTTTGCCAGTGAGGTCACTTGGTTGTTTGGAGCAATCGTGACCAACCCAATTACCTTATGACGGGGTAATGTTGGAAAAGGCACATTCTCATACTGAATTTTTGGCGGATTTTTTAAATAAGCATTTGCTAAGTTTTGAATCTTGCTGTCATCAAAAAAATCGACACCTATCAATTTATTTTCTTCATCTTCAACACCAACCACAATGTACGAATTGTTTGTAGGATTGGAATTTGATAGCGCGCAAACGTGTTTGATGAATTTAGCCTTGCCTTCTTTGTGATGCAATGCTAACTTTTCCTTTTTATCATAAAAACTGTTCTCATCATTATGAGAAAGTAAGTTTTTAATTAAAAGGCGTTTGTTTATCATGACATTTTTATTAGGGAACGTTATGCCCCTGACTGGCAGCTAGCAGCTCAAACCAATCTTCAAGGGCTAAATCAATACCCAAAGCATCTTGAGCGTTTGAGAGCCTTTTTTCATGGGTAGTTCCAACCACAGGATATACTTTAGCGGGATGCTTTAAAACCCAGGCGAGCAACATTTGTGCTTCTGTACAATTGTATTTATGCCCTAAATGTAGTAAACATTTTCTGATACGTCGAGTTGTTTCAGTGTCTTGCTTAAAAACAGTTCCCAACGGACTCCAACTCATCGAAATGGTATGCTCACGTAACAGATACTCTAAACAGCCATTGTACATGGCTTCATGGGCTGTTAATGAAAATTCTATTTGATTTACACACACCGGTATGTGAGAGGAGAGCATTTCTATTTGGGAAGGGTTAAAGTTAGAGACTCCAAAGTCTAAAATTTTCCCTTGCTCCTTTAATAACAGTATTGCTTCACTAATTTCTTCTGGGTGCATCAATGGACTCGGGCGATGCAATAACATCAGATCTACATAGTCAGTCCGCAATTTTTTCAAGGAGGCCTCTACACTCCAAATAATATAGTCTTTGGTATAATTGTAGTGTTTTATGCTGTTGTTTCTGATACTCCCAACATGCTGAATTCCACATTTAGAAATGAGCTGAATTTCTTCTCTAGAGACGCCACTCTGTTGAAATGCTTCACCAAATTGGGCTTCAGTAGTATAATCTCCGTAGATATCTGCATGATCAAAAGTTGTAATTCCCGCAGAAAGAGTGCGCTGTATCTGAGCCACCATTGCTGTCGTAGACAGCTGTTTCCCCCAAGCTCCCCAAGACATGCATCCTGCTATGATTCTGCTATATTGTGGTACTTCCATTTATTCTTTGTGAAGTATAGTTGCACTTGCTTGTGCTGTCGGATACACCACCAAGTCTTCTATGTTTACATGATAAGGTCTGGTCACAACAAAATAAATAATATCTGCAATGTCTTCTGCTTGTAATGGAGCATAGCCAGCATACACAGATTTCGCCCTTTGGGAGTCTCCTTTAAAGCGCACATCAGAAAATTCGGTCTCAACCGCTCCTGGATGAATGGCAGATACGCGAATATTATGAGCATTTAAATCGATTCTCATGGCTTTATTTAAGGCGTTTACTGCGTGTTTTGAAGCACAATACACATTTCCATTAGGATACACTTCTTTCCCTGCGATAGAGCCTATATTAACGATAAAACCGGAATTTCTATCAATCATTTTTGGGATGATTGCTTTAGACACATACAACAAGCCTTTGACATTGCTGTCGAACATGGCATCCCAGTCATCCATATCTCCGTCTTGAATGCTACTAAGCCCATGTGCATTCCCGGCATTGTTAATTAAAATATCGATCTGCGAAAAGGGTGCTGGCAATGTTTGTATGGCTTCAAATACATCCGCTCTTTTACCCACATCAAACTGCAAAATAGTGACCTCCGTTAAGGAACTCAGTTCACCTTGCAGCGCCTCTAATCGATCTTTCCTTCTTCCGCACAGAACAAGCCGGATTTGATGTTTTGCAAACAACGTTGCAGTGGCTTTACCAATGCCCGAGGTGGCTCCTGTAATACATGCTGTTAAACTCATAAATACCTTTTTGATAAAGATACTTGACTTGAGATGAAAATCAAAAAAATATAGGCATGAAAAAACCGCTCTACCTCTAGAGCGGTTCCCTTTAGATGATTGCCGAAACAACCAACTAAAATCAACTAACCAAACTTTATTTTAAATGTCTTCTAACTTTTGTTTTTCTTTCTATTTTTACTCGTTTTCTACCACTGTTCCTTACAGCTGCTTTCTGTGTCGTATTCCCTTTTAAATACTGTATAAATCCTAGCCCTCTAAAGGTATATGTTGTCTCTGAACTTATATGGTAAAGACGAATTTTACTATCGTTAACAACGCTCAATTCAAACTCTTCAATATCTCCGTTGTCATAATTAAGTGTTAAAATCTTGAGATCATCATAATCTACAACATCAAACACCTCGTAGTCTCCTACAAAACTCCAATTTAGCATATCAATATCTGTGCCAAAATTGTCTTGAGAAGAATAAAATGTCGTCGTATTTTCGGGTGTGAACTGTAGGAAGTTTTCTTCATCAAAAGGGTTCACAACTCCAGATACACTTGTTGTTGTTTTTTCCCAAGCCACATACTCTTGTAAGAAGTACTCTATGTTTTCGTAAAACAACATGTCGTAATCGAAATTAGATCGTTGGTAGCCTATCAAATAATACGAAACATTGTTAAATACGTCATCAATTCTAATTTCATTATCCGAAAGCTGCACTACATCAAAATCATAACCTCCATCTAGATTATGAAATGTTTCAAGATAGCCAGCATAGGTGTCATAAGTTCCAACCTGAATGCCTAGCCCATTTCCCGTAAACCCAATATCTGCAATATTATTATTAGCATACATTCTGCCATTTAAAAAAGAGACGGTAAAGGCTTTGGATAAAAATGGAATATCGCCTGTTCCTGAAGTTCTATGGTAATCAATATACCATAGATCATATCCTGATACCACTTCCTCTAATGAAATCTCATAAGGAGTATTATCTAGGGTACATGAATTCAAAAGAATTCCTGTTGTCAAAAAAAGCACAAGTAATTTTAGGGTTTTCATCTGGTCTAGTTTTAGTGATGTACGTAGTAAATCAAAATACGTGCCAAAAAAAAAGACCTCCAAAATTGGAGATCTGTAGTGCTATAGTACCTGTTGGGTTAAGGATAAAAAATAGTCTCTGATTTTTTAATTTGTGTTACTTTGTAATGCCTTGTTTTCTGGCCTATAGCATAGGCTATTACAGCTTCGTTAATTTTCAAAGCAAAAGGGAATTCTTCCTTTACTACTGGGTTTTTATCAAGCTTCTTTTTAGGAGCTAGGGTCATCTCCTTTATATAGTCACTGCGCGATTCGGTACTATATACGGTCACATATGTATTGCCCTTTCTAGTTTCTATACTTGGTGTATGTTTTGCATTCTTATAATACACATGCTGTATAGATACTCCATTTAAAGCCTCAATACCAATGATTACATTAGTGCCACGCACACCGGGTTGACCTCCCACCCAATTCTGATAGGTAGCTTCTGTAATGGTAAAGGGTGCTTTTTCGGTTAATTTTAGGGTAGTGCATTGCGCGAAGCTGCAGACAACAAATAGGAATAGCAGTACTTGTTTTGATCTCATTATCGTTTTTCGTTTACAGGTAATTTTGAATGGTACATACAAGGTACAAAAAAAGAGCTTATCAAAATTGATAAGCTCTTTAAAATAGTTT
>JBELDQ010000143.1:0-5829 GCA_042094215.1 Polaribacter sp.
TTTCGCCAATTTCTCAAGATGTCATAGCATCAGCAGTTATTTATGAGGCAAATATCAGGCAATATTCTGAGGAAGGAACTTTTAATGCATTTACCAAAGATATTCCGCAGCTCAAAGAATTGGGGGTTCGAATTATTTGGCTCATGCCTGTTTTTCCTATTTCTCTGACAAAAAGAAAGGCTACAGGTGGAGATTTCGCCTCTAAAATAGCAGATCCTGAAGAGCGTGCTCAAGCATTAGGGAGTTATTATGCCGTTTCAGATTTTAAGAAGATAAACCCAGAATTTGGAACGATTCAAGATTTTAGGAAATTGGTTCAAACAGCGCACGAAAATGGTATGTATGTTATTTTAGATTGGGTGCCAAATCATACAGGTTGGGACCACTCTTGGTTAAAAACGAATCCTGAGTTTTACACAAAAAACGACAAAGGAGAAATCACAGACCCATTAAATGAAGACGGTTTGCCGATGGGGTGGGCAGATGTTGCTGATCTAAATTATGACAATAAAGACTTGCGTAACGAAATGACAAATGATATGTTGCATTGGTTGCAGAACGAAGCGGTAGATGGTTTTCGTTGTGATGTTGCAGGATCGGTTCCTTTGGATTTTTGGGAAGAAGTAATCCCAAAATTAAGAGCTGAAAAAGATATTTTTATGTTAGCTGAAGCCTGGGAGCCTGAACTTCTAAAAGAAGGACTGTTCGATATGGCTTATGGTTGGGATACACACCATGTGTTAAATGCAATAGCGAAAGGAGAGGATACTGTGAAGAAGTGGGATGAAAATTATGTAAAAGATACAACGCGTTATAAAGCAAATGACCTATTAATGAATTTTGTGACCAATCACGATGAAAACTCTTGGAACGGCACGATTCAAGAAAGAATGGGTGATGCAGCAGAAGTGTTTACTGTTTTGACATATATGGCACCAGGAATGCCATTGATCTATTCGGGTCAGGAATATGGATTAAAGCATCGATTGAAATTCTTTGAAAAAGATGTGATTCCACATGAAAAGGGACAAGAATGGCAATTATTGAAGAAGATAGGAGCTTTAAAGGAAGAAAACCCTGCCTTGAACGCAGGAGTAAATGCTGCCGAATACGTGAGGTTGGAGACAAAAAAAGACGTGTTGGCTTTTTCAAGAAATAAAGGAACAGATAAAGTTGTGTTTATAGCGAATTTATCGAAGCAACCAGTGCAGCTAAACTACCCTGTTTATGGACAGTATACAGATTATTTTTCTGAAGAGAAAAAAGAAGTATCAACGTCGACTCCTCTAGCTATTAGCCCTTGGGGGTATAAAATTTTGATAAAAAAATAGGTGTACTCTACACGAGATAAAATCAATTGAACTCCAGTGAAAGCTGGAGTTTTTTTATGCGCAAATTTGAAAGTTTTGCGTATAAAAAAACCACTCTAAAAAGAGTGGTTTTGGTGGTACCTCCAGGAATCGAACCAGGGACACAAGGATTTTCAGTCCTTTGCTCTACCAACTGAGCTAAGGTACCATTGCCTTAGCGGTGGCAAATATACTACCTCTTTTTTGATTTAACCAAATAAATTGTGAAAAATCTATTGTATTTTTGAAGCCTAACCAATCCAAAGCAATGAATTTAATTATTGATATCGGGAATACAAGAGTGAAAGCAGCTGTTTTTGAACAGGATAGCTTGGTGGTGTTGTTGGCTTTTACCAGAGATGAGCTGTTAGAGAAAATAGATTTTTTTTTAAAAAAGTATCAAATAACGGATGCAATTCTATCCTCTGTTCAGGATTTATCCGAACAAGTGTGCGCTAATTTGCAGCAAAAAATTCCGTTTCTAGTTTTAGATGCAAGAACAAAGGTGCCTTTTGTAAATACCTATGCAACGAAAAATACATTGGGGGTAGATAGAATAGCATTGGTTTCGAATGCTTCAAAAAAATATCCCAATCAAAATGTATTGATTATTGATGCAGGTACGTGTATTACGTACGATTATATAAACGCTAAAAATGAGTATTTAGGTGGTGCTATTTCACCAGGAGTTCAAATGCGTTATAGAGCGTTGCATGCATATACTTCAAAACTTCCACTACTGGAAAAAAGAGAAGCAACGAGCATTACAGGTGGCTCAACAGAAGATAGCATGCATTCTGGAGTTGTTGTAGGGGTGATTGGTGAGATTTCCTTTGTTATTGAGGCATATGAGAAGGAAAATCGACATTTAACAGTAGTTTTAACAGGAGGAGATACTTATTTCTTGGCTAACCAATTAAAAAGTAGCATATTTGCCAATCCAAATTTCGTTTTGGAAGGACTTAATACAATTTTGAACCACAATAAAGAGGAATGCTAAAGAATTTTTTTTATATACTTTTACTATTCATTTCAGTAACCGCATACGCACAGAGATCGAACTCTTCGCCCTATTCTATTTTTGGTATTGGCCAACAATATAGTTCTCAAACTGTTGAGCAGGCAAGTATGGGAGGAGTAGGGGTGTCTTTCGGGAATATGTATCATTTAAACTTCATAAACCCTGCAGCAAATGCTCGTTTAAGATTTGCTACCTATTCAGTGGGTTTAAATGTGAATGACTTAACAATTAAAGATAATGCTGGATCCCAAAAATCAACTTCTACGAGTATATCGTACATCAATATAGGTTTTCCAGTGGGTAAAAAAGCAGCTGTTTCATTTGGTTTGAAACCAAATACTACGGTTGGATATTCGCTGCTAAATAAAATAAATGATGCTGAAGGAGAATTGTCTGAAATAACCAGTTTTTATGGTTCGGGAGGTACAAATAAAATATATGGTGCTTATGGAATTGAAGTACTTGAAAATTTCAGTGTAGGTTTTGAAGCGGAGTATGTTTTTGGTAAAACACAAAACAACATTTTGTCTCAAAAGAGAGATGTCTTTTTAGGGACCAAAAATGATGAGAGTGTTACGATAAGAGGAACAGGTCTTAAAGTTGGTTTCTTATATCAAAAAGAGTTTCCGAGTAAAGTGCGAATGAATGTAGGAGCTTCTATGAAATTAGAGAACGACTTAACTGTTTCAGGTTCAGAATATTTATACTCTGTATTAGTTGGATCTGATGGATCAGAGTCACCAAGAGATACAGTATCGAGTGCAGTAGTTTCGGGAAATCTTAAGAATCCATTGAAAACAACACTAGGTGTTGGTTTTGGAAAAGAAAATAAATGGAATGCAGCGGTTGATTTTGAATTTCAAGATGCATTGAATCTAGATTCTCAGATAACAAACAGTGCTTCTTATGCTTACGGAAAATCAAATAGAGTGTCCATAGGAGGTTTTTATATTCCAAAAATGAATTCGATTTCTAGCTATTGGGAGCGAGTGACCTATAGAGGAGGGCTACGATTCCAAGATACAGGATTGCTTATAAATACAGGGAGTAGTTCTGGTTTTACAAAAATAAAGGACTTTGGCATATCTTTTGGTCTAGGTTTACCTCTGAAAGACTTATCAAACCTTAATTTAGGTGTGGAATACGGTAAAAAAGGAACAACAATGAATAATTTAATACAAGAAAATTATTTTAATTTCAAACTAAGTTTATCTTTGAATGCTATTGGTAACTTAGCTTGGTTCCAGAAAAGAAAAATTGATTAATATAAACTGACAGATGATGAAAAAAATTACTCTTATGCTATTGGCAATTGTATTGCTTTTAAATTCAAAAGTTGTAGCACAAGCCTCTCAAGATTGTACAAATATGTACAATTTATTTAAAGGAGAAGTTCAAACAAAAAAATACGATTCGGCGTATACGAAGCTCATCTCTTTAATGAGTGATTGTCCTAAATTATCAGTCAATATATACAAGTTTGGAGATAAACTTGCAAAGGCGCAGTATAAAGCTACTGCGGATAAAGTGAAATACGCTGATCTGATTAAGAAAATTTACGAGCAAAGGTTACAATATTATAAAAAAGATGAGGCAAAAGTACATAGTGATTACGCTACATTCTTAGCGAAAAATAAGCTAGCAACTGATGATGAAATTTTCCCATTGTTGGAGAAGGCATATAACTTGGACCCTTCAAGAATGGGTGTGAAAAATATTTACAAGTACTTTCGAGGGGTTACAGACAGAAACAAAGATACCAATGCACAGGTTGTTTTTGATACCTATGACGATGTATTGGAGTCTGTAGGAAATAAATTGGAGTATTATGCTAAAAAATTAGCTGTAATTAACGCAAAAGTTGATAAAGGCGAAACACTTGGTAAAAGAGATAAAACGAATTTAAGAGCATATACTATCAATTCGAAATCATTAGGTATGGTTGAGGCTGGTCTTGATAAAATGATTATTGATTTATCTACATGTGAAAGATTGGTGCCACTATATACTAGAGATTTTGAGGCTAATAAGGTAAATGGTCAGTGGTTGAGTAGAGCGGTATCTAGAATGTTTTCTAAAGGATGTACAGATGAACCATTGTATGAGAAATTAGTAGAGGCTTGGGTAGCTGCAGATCCATCTCCTAAAACAACCGTTTACTATGCAGGTATCCTTTATAAAAAAGGGAAGGAATCTGAAGCGATGGAGTACTATAAAAAAGCCGTAGATCAAGAACCAGATGCTTTTGAAAAAGCGAAGAACCTATATAAAATTGCACAATTGTTTGCTAAAAAAGGAAGAAAAAGTCAAGCAAGAAACTATGCGAGGCAAGCCTTAAAGAACAATCCAAACTTTGGAAAGGCGTACTTGCTAATCGCTAGTTTATATGCAAAGAGTGCAAATCAATGTGGCTCTACTGAGTTTGATAAAAGAATGGTATACACCGCTGCGCTTAGAATGGCTAGAAGAGCATCTGCTGTAGATCCAAGTATTGCGTCAAAAGCAAATAAATACATCAGGAATTATTTGTCTCAAGAGCCGTCTAAAAAATTAATTTTTACCAAAGGAATAAAACCTGGGACTCCACATCAAATTAAATGTTGGATTGGAGAAACCGTAAATGTTCCTCAGAAATAAGAATGCTTTTGAATAGACATAAAATATATAAAAACATTGCTGCTATTGGTTTAGTAGCAATGTTTTTTTCTTGTGCCAATAATGAGTCAGCGATTCAAGGGCTTTTACTCGATAAAAATCAGCCTATTGGAATTGCACTTGAATTAAATCATGTCTATAGGGATTCGGGCAGAATCACCTCCAAATTAATTACACCAAAGTTAAAAGATTTTAGCAATAGGCGAGAGCATCCCTATAATGAGTTTCCAAACGGAATTACCATAGTTTCCTATGACGATACTAGAAAAGATTCAATAACAATTAAAGGAGATTTCTGTGTGACGTACACCAAAACCTTAATTTCCGAATTAAAGGGCAATGTGGTTATTATCAATCATAGCGACGTGTCCAAATTAACAACAGCGCAATTGTTTTGGGATCAAAACACAGATTATATGTTCTCCGAAAAACCGTTTACATTCACCACTCCCGACGATGTAATTAATGGCGTTGGTTTTGAATCAAAAAAAGATTTGTCTAAATTTATAGCCAAGAAACAAACGAGTCAGCACCTAATAAAAGAAAATTAATATATGAATACACTTTGGAAATACTTACAATACGGATATTTGGTTATCGGAATTATTTTTCTAGTCGAAGGTATTTTATCTTGGAATGAAGATGTTGAAAAGGCTTGTTTCATGATTGGCTTTTCAGTTTTTATTACCTTGGTTTATTTCTTTAAAAGGCATTTTCGCAGAAAGGTGGAAACCAAAAACAATAAGTAACGGTTGCCATGGAAACTCAAATAGCAATCATTGTTATTTCAATCTTGCTGTCAGC
>JBELDQ010000144.1:0-2630 GCA_042094215.1 Polaribacter sp.
GAAATAAAAAAAGAAGCTAGCCATAGGAGCTTTTTTATCATAGCAATATTTTTCTATTAGGTCACCTAAAAATAGAAAATGCATCTTGGATTTCCATACTATTTTTATAAAAAAAAACAGAAATTTAACATATACTAAAGTAGGCGCGTACTTTTAAGTGCCACTTCGTGGAGATGAGATTTTACTTTTAGTGTGATGTTGAACACCTATCTATACGTGTTTTAGTGATGTTAAAGATGGGTTTGGTATAATGACTGCCCTCAAAACTACCCGTAACTACCCACAAAACTACCCGTTTAAATTGAAGAGATAACTTCTTTATGGTTTATTTTCGTGTAATATATATGCAGGAGAGATAGTTGTTTGTTGAAGTTGTAAACAGACAGCATTTTCAAAAGTAGTAAATTTTGCAAATCTTGTTGCAGATCACTAAAAAAATGAAAGGATGAAAGGATTACAAATAATTTGTACTTGTTTTTTGTTTTGTATGTATCAACATATGTATTCTCAGAGTGCAGCCACTCAACATGCTGTGAGAGCTACAACAGGAGTTTCGGGGAGCTCTCAACAAGTTACGATCAACAATAAAAACTATGTGATTCAACAAAGTATAGGTCAGGCGGGTTTAATAGGTAGCCGCAATTCAAATGAAGCAGCGGTTATTCAAGGTTTCTTGCAGCCCTATGTTTGGAATGCAATTGTAAATAGAGAACACCCATTAGATTTAACGGCACGTATTTATCCGAATCCTTTTTTTGAAAAAATTCAAGCTGTTTTTAGTGAAACTGTAAAAACACCTATAGATGTTGAAGTTTATGATGTTTTGGGGAAGCAGGTGTACAGTCGTCAATTTAAAGCTTCGCAAAAAATAGAAGTAACACTATCTGAATTCTCAAATGCGGTATATATATTAAAGTGCACTGCTAATAAAAAGCAATTTGTGAAGCGCATACTAAAAAAGTAGCCTTAGACTACTTGAACAAACAAAAACCATGCTATGAAAAAACACCATTTATTATTGATTGTAGTATTAACAATGAGTCCAGTTGTGGCTCAGAATTTTTATGTAGAGACCGGCATACTGTCTTCAAATTTTACCTATGAAAACTCAGTCGGTGCTGAAATAGGTAATTACCAACCAGCCACGTCTTCCTATCTAGCAGTAGGTTATAAAGACCGTTTCTTTAGCAAACGAGTACAATGGGGTTTAGGATTTGCGCGTACGGGTTATGGAGCAGTCGGTAATGGAGATGTTATGGATTATTTAGCTTGGGATTTAAAGTATCTAGAAGTTGAATTTCATTTAAATGTAGAACTGTTCTACATACGTGACTTTACAGTTTATGGAAAAGGTGGTTTCTCTTCTGGGTTTATGCTCAGTGGCACGCAAACTATAAATACCGCGGTGTATGATCTAAAAGAGATCGATCAATTTTCAAATGGGATTGCCAATTTTAAATTCGGATTAGGACTGTCTTACCCTATTATTAAAGAAATGTCATTGTATCTAGAATATGTCTATGGTTCGAGTTTGAATGTTGAAAAAAATACAGATGAGACCTTGAACATAAGAAGCAATCGTATCGGATTGGGGCTTTCTGTGAATTTATTTTCGAAATAGATAGATGAAAACAAACCTACTAATTAACAGCATTACAAAAAATAGATTATGAAAAAAATAGCAGTACTTATCATCGGACTCTTAAGTTATATGTCGTCTTTTTCTCAAACAGAAGGGATGAGTTATCAGGCAGTCATTTTAAATCCTACTGCAGTAGAAATACCAGGGGTTAATTTGCAACAGTCTATTCTTCAAAATAAAACGGTAGCCATTCAGTTTTCAATCTTAGATGCGAATGGAGATCTGTCGTACCAAGAATCGCATAGCACCAGAACAGATGCGTATGGAATGATTAATTTGATTATAGGATCTGGGACAGCATCCGTTAATTTATTTTCTGATATGCTATGGGATGGCAATCCAAAGAAATTAAAAGTTGAGATTGATTTTTCCAATTCACGATCTAATTTTGTTTTTTTAAACGAGCAAAACCTTACCTACATACCGCAACCTATAAATGCCCAAACAGCAGAAGTACTAGATGGAATCTTGGCCGCAATTGAAACAAACACAAGCACCATTACAACGAATACAGAAAATATTGATGTAAATTCAAATGCTATTTCAGACCTTAATGCATTAGCAGATGGCAGCATATATATGGGGAACGCTGCAAACCAAGCTACAGAAGTAGCTCTAACAGGAGATGTTACAATCAACAATACAGGTGTAAGTAGCATTGGATTGGATAAAGTCACAACTGACAACATAAAAGATGCCAATGTAACCAATGCTAAATTAGACAAAAGCAACATTCCGTTGAGTGGATTTGCAACTGCAAAGAAGGATGTGAATTTGGGTGCAAATAAATTGACAAACTTGGCCAATCCAACAAATGCCCAAGATGCAGCAACAAAGAACTACATAGACGCTATTGAAGATGCGACCAAACAAGGAATTGAAACCAATGCAGGAATGATAGCAGTCAACACTGCAAAAGTAGGCTATACAGACGCCTTGGTTTCGGCCAATACAGACGTAGCTGCTAACACCGAAAAGGTTGGCCTAA
>JBELDQ010000144.1:2730-5764 GCA_042094215.1 Polaribacter sp.
CAGACATCACCACGAATAACGCAAAGACGGGAATTACGAACGTTCAGGCGGATGCCATTACAACGAACACAGCAAAAGTAGGCTATACAGATGCCTTGGTTTCGGCCAATACAGACGTAGCTGCTAACACCGAAAAGGTTGGCCTAACTGCACAACAAGCGACAGACATCACCACGAATAACGCAAAGACGGGAATTACGAACGTTCAGGCGGATGCTATCACCACGAATAACGCAAAAGTAGGATATACAGATGTCTTGGTTTCAGCAAATACAGATGTAGTCGCTAACACTGCGAAGGTTGGCTATACCGAAGCCTTAGTTTCAGCAAATACAGACGTAGCTGCTAATACTGCAAAGGTGGGCATCACCACACAACAAGCGACAGATATCACCACGAATACTGCAAAAGTAGGCTATACAGACGCCTTGGTTTCGGCCAATGCAGACGTAGCTGCTAACACCGAAAAGGTTGGCATCACCACACAACAAGCCATAGACATCACCACGAATAACGCAAAGACAGGAATTACTACCGATCAGACCAACGCCATTATAGCGAATAAGAGCAGTATAGCAACCAACACAGCAACCATTGGGGCTAAAACATCAATTACAGATATCGTTGATGACTTAACTACTGGTGGTACAACGGTTCCGTTATCTGCAGAACAAGGAAAAATTTTAAAAGGCTTGATAGAATCCTATTTGGGTAGTATTACAAATGCTGTGAGCAAGACAAGTGATCAAACCATTGCAGGAGCTAAAACATTTAGTGAGACCATTGTTGGAAACATCAATGGGAATGCAACCACGGTGACCAATGGCGTGTACACGAGCTCAAGTGTAACTGCTTTAAATGATGTGACCTCTGTGGGTTCAGGAGCTATTATTACAGCTGCTGAAAGAACAAAATTAACGGATATAAAGGCGAGTACAGGTTTGGAAATGATTACAGAAGACAATAGTACAGGTTATAGACTCGTGGGGAGAAATCCTATGTTTTATAATAATATTGGTACTGAAGCTGTGGATCTTACAAGCAGTGGTATACCAGAGCGAGGTGCCTCTGGTGGTTACTCATTTGCTGTAAGTCTTAATGCAAAAGCTGATGGGTGGGCTGCAACCGCTATTGGAGAAAGTACAGAAGCTTCAGGAGATTATTCTTTAGCTATGATTAGAGGTAGTAAAGCTTCTGGAGTACATTCAGTTGCTATCGGTGGTGGTGTCCGTGCAACAACCTATGGAAGTACTGTTTTTGGGAGCTATAATGTATTTAGTACTTCAGGTAGCGCTGATACAGCGGTGGGGACTGATCCTTTATTTGAACTCGGAAACGGAATATCAGCTAATAATCGATCTAATGCCTTTACCATACTTAAAAATGGTACGATTACTGCACCAGATTTTACAGATGCTTTAATTACAGCGGCTGGCGATCAAGCATTGATCACCAAAAAATATGCCGATGCCAATTATGATGTAGATGCGAGTACAGGTTTGGAAAAGATTACAGTAGGCGCTAATACAGGTTTTGCTATTATAGGAAGAGAATCAATGAAATACGGACCTTTAGGCAATGGAGCAATAGATATGAGTACGTCGTATTCGAATTCTGGGACAGTAGGGGCTACAGGTAATAATTCCTTCGCTATTGGAGGTGATACAGAAGCATCTGGCTATTTTTCTTTAGCAGGTGGTTATGATAGTAAAGCCATTGGAGCTAATTCTACAGCTATTGGATATAGAGCAACAGCGGAAGGAAACGTGTCTGTCTCGCTAGGAGGTCTTACCAAGGCTACAGGGGATGATTCTGTTGCCATGGGTATGAGTTCCAGTGCTATTGGTAATTATTCAGTGGCAATAGGTAGGAATACGAAGGCTATTAACGAGAACAGTGTTGCATTGGGAGCATTTAATGTAGGAAATAGTACTGACGCTATATTTGAACTCGGAAACGGTACCGACGGTAATAATAGATCCAATGCTTTGACCATACTTAAAAATGGTGCGATTATTGCACCAGATTTTACAGATGCTTTAATTACAGCAGCTGGGGATCAAGCATTGATCACCAAAAAATATGCCGATGCCAATTATGGCGGAGCTACCCCTAAAACCTATGCTGTAGACACCTTTTATGCCGAGTTAGGTGGCTATGTTATAGAAGTGAATTCAACTGGAACGCACGGCTTGGTGGTTGCCATGCAAGACCAAGGATCTTCAAATTGGTATGAGGCAAATAATTTGTTAAGTGATCCTTCCAAACATGATGCAGATGGCGGAGAGTTTAAAGATTGGCGTATCCCTACCTTAAGAGAATTAAATATTCTGCATGATATTTTTAGAAATGGAGGTAATGGAGCGAGTTTAACCAATCGGACTTACTGGAGTTCTACGGAGCTAAATGATACTGAGGCATATGCACAGCTTTTCAATTATGGTGATGACTTCGGCGACAATAAGACCGATTCAAACCAAGTGCGTGCAGTTCGGGCTTTTTAGTTATTTAACAATTTAATTGTTTAGCTGTTAACGCAGAAGCGGCCCGTTTTTATCTTTTAAAAATGCCGTTACTGCTGAGTTTTATACAAATGTCATTTTCAAAGTAGTAGTTTTTAGCAAATCTTGATTGTGTTCTTTTAGCGATATACCCCTTATTATCGACTCTTAGAGCATTTTGAGTTTTTATTAAAATGTTTTTCAATTTACCAATCTATACATTGGTATATATTGTCTGAAGATTATATATGTTTCGTGCGGCTAATTGGTAATTCAGTTCCTTTTTTATTGAGTTATCAGTCCGCGCTCCCTCTTTACTATGATTTGGCCTTTGCGTTTTCAAAGTAGTTGGTAAATAGCTCCAAATGCTATGCAATGATACACATCACATCCTCTGCTAATATTTTTTTAAGATACCCAAGTAGTTCCTGCGCATTCCCTTGTGTAAACACCATAGGCGGTTTTATTTTTAACACGTTGTGATCTGGTCCATCCGTACTCATTAAAATGCCATGATCTTTCATTCTATTGGC
>JBELDQ010000145.1:0-5738 GCA_042094215.1 Polaribacter sp.
TTTTAAATTCCTCATACAAATCATTTCCCCAATCATTTTGAATCCATTCAATATGCAACGCATTGGTATTACTTAACAAAAACAAACGGTATTTTTTACTACTGGCCAAATCTTTTAAAAATTGCAAACGGTATTTTGGAAAACCCAACAGAATAGCATTCCAAGCAGTAAGTAATTCGATCTGAGACAGTTTCAAGGCATCCTGAAAAAAGGCGATAAAGTCGGTAACAGAAATTCTGCCTTTCTCAAACTGATGTGTAACAAGTAACATGTCCTCTGACACCTCATTCACACCAAGCTCATGCAGAACTCTAAGTGTTGCTTCTTTGTCCAAATCGATAAAAATATCTCCAAAATCAAATACAATGTTCTTAATCATTCATCATTATTTTTAGCCGATCCTCTTTAATTTTTATTTCTTCAATAAAACTACCCGAAATCTTTGGAGCCTTTACCCCATTCATAAATTCACTTTCTCCAATAAAAATTCGGGCTTCATCCCAAACCTTAGCATCAATAAATGCTTGTAATATTTGCAATCCTCCTTCAATTATTAAAGATTCAATTTTGTACTTCTGTAAAACATTGCAAATTTG
This sequence comes from Polaribacter sp., assembly GCA_042094215.1. Lineage (GTDB taxonomy): Bacteria > Bacteroidota > Bacteroidia > Flavobacteriales > Flavobacteriaceae > Polaribacter. The sequence goes on from JBELDQ010000145.1 coordinate 597, forward strand.
GAATACCACATTTTTCGAAAAATCTATTCTTTCAAAAACTAAGTTTTCACATGTTTTTTTTGACCTCTCTGCTGTCAGCACAATGGTCTTAATCTTCTTATCAAACACATGTGCATTCTGAGAAACTCTTTCATTTCTATCCAACACAACCCTTATGGGGTCTCTACCTCCCCAATTTCTAACATTCAACATAGGATTGTCTTCAATAACTGTATTTGTACCTACCAAAATAGCATGCTCTTCTGATCTCCATTTATGCACCAACTGCTGCGAATAAACATTCGAAATCCAAACGGGTCTCACATTTGTTTTAACTGATGGAGCTATGAAACCATTGCTCGTTTCTGCCCATTTCAAAATAATATAAGGTCGCTTTTTATCTTGAACGGTAAAAAACCTGTTGTGATGTGCTCGACATGCCTCTTCTAAGACCCCTACAACAACAGTACATCCTGCCTCTTTTAACCTTTCAATTCCTTTTCCAGCAACCAAACTGTTAGAATCAACACAACCAATAACCACGTTCTTAATTTGTTGTTTCACAATTAAATCTGCACATGGAGGTGTTTTTCCAAAATGAGAGCAAGGTTCAAGTGTCACATAGATCGTTGCTTTTTTCAACCACTCTTTATTGTAAACAGCATTGATTGCATTTACCTCTGCATGATTTTCGCCATACTCACTGGTAAATCCCTCTCCAATTATCTTACCGTTGTATACAATAACTGCACCAACAGACGGATTGGGCCTTGCGGTTCCAATACCATTTTTTGCAATATGCAAACATCGCTGCATGTATTTTTCGTGATTCATAATGATACAACTGCTATAAAAAAGGGCTAATTACACATCAACTACATCTAAATTTAGGTAACTTGCACGTGCAAAAGTAATGTATTAGAATGATATCGAACAACTATATTATTAGAGAAATAGCGCAGAAAGACAATGAACAAATAGCCAAAGTCATTCGTACTGTTTTAATTGAAATGGGAGTACCAAAAGTAGGTACAGCCTACGAAGATAGTGCACTCGATTGCATGTTTGAAACCTACAGCGCACAAACCTCATCGTACTATGTAATTGAACACAATAAAATCATCATTGGTGGCGCCGGTATTGCCCAACTCAAAGCATACGAAGGAAACATTTGTGAGTTTCAAAAAATGTATTTTTTATCAGAAGCCAGAGGTATGGGTTTAGGTAGCAAAATAATTGCAGCTTGCTTGTCAAAAGCAAGAGAATTTGGTTTTGATAAATGCTATTTAGAAACGATGCCGTATATGAATGCCGCGAAAGCGCTCTATAAAAAAAATGGATTTGTTTCTCTAGAAAAACCACTTGGCAACACAGGTCACTATTCTTGTAATGTATGGATGCTAAAAGATTTATAAAATGTTTTTAAAAGACTTTAAAGCTCGTTTTGACCTTGAACTTTCAGGTGTGTTTCCACAAACCGAAATTAACTCCTTCTTCTATTTGCTGATTGCACATGAATTAGAACTTGAAAGAATTGATCTTGTCATCAATGATCAACATCGTGTCTCAGAAGAAAAAAAGGAGGTATTACAAGATGCCTTGAATAGGTTGAAGACACAAGAACCTATTCAATACATTCTGCAAGAAACAGAATTTTACAGTTTGCCCTTTAAAGTAACAAAAGACACGCTCATTCCGAGGCCTGAAACAGAAGAATTGGTTGCATGGATTCTTAGTGATTTCAAAAATAAAGACGCTATATCTATTTTAGAAATAGGCACAGGGAGTGGATGCATTCCCATTACTTTAGCCAAACATTTACCTCAAGCCAAGGTTTCATCTATAGATATTTCTAAAAAAGCACTTGAAATTGCAAAAAAAAATGCGGTTAAAAATAATGTTTCTGTTGAATTTATATTACAAGACATACTAACAACAGAAACACTTTCTCAATCCTATGATGTTATTGTTTCAAACCCTCCATATGTTAGAGAATTAGAAAAAACAGAAATGAAATTAAATGTATTGGATTACGAGCCACATCTAGCATTATTTGTTGAAAATGATCATCCGCTCATTTTCTATTCTAAAATAGCTGATTTAGCAAAAACATATTTAAAAAAGCAAGGAGCACTCTATTTTGAGATCAATCAATACCTAGGAAAAGAAACATCAGAAATGCTCACTAAAAAAGGGTTCTCTAATCATTTGAGGAAAGATATTTTCGACAATGAAAGAATGACTAAATCTACCCTATAATTCAGGAAAAAGTAGGAGGTAATACTATGCGTACCCATCGATTTCAAAAATCTCCATTAAAACACCACATGAAAATCGCCGATGTTCGCTAGAAATAATTTCACAAAGAACATCCCATATTTTTTATCAACTTTTATCTTGAGATTTTACCTATTTTTGCCTCATGGTAAAAGAGCTTCAACTGCGCATTCAATTAAAAGAAGAAAATATCTCAGGCATACTGTTAAAAAAAGCAGCACAGCACTTGAGTATAAATCCTTCTACCATTAGTGGCATTAAAGTTTTACGAAAATCTATAGATGCTCGAAAGCCAAAAATCTACTTTACCTATAAAATTGCGATATATATTGACGAAGCCGTGCCTGAAAAATCGGCATATGAATTCGAATACAAAGATGTTTCTAAAGCGAAAGAAATACATATTATTGGCTTTGGACCTGCGGGTATGTATGCCGCATTGCGTTGTATTGAGTTGGGATTTAAGCCGATTGTTTTAGAACGCGGTAAAAATGTACAAGACCGTCGCAGAGATTTAAAAGCCATTAATAGAGATCATTTTGTAAACGAAGACTCCAACTATTGTTTTGGTGAAGGTGGAGCAGGCACCTACTCAGATGGTAAATTATATACCCGAAGCCTAAAACGTGGAGATGTTCGAAGAATTTTTGAAAATCTAGTTTTTCATGGAGCGACAGAACAAATATTGATAGATGCACACCCACATATTGGAACCAATAAGCTGCCTAAAATTATTCAAAGAATACGTGAAACTATTCTCAGTCATGGAGGAGAAATTCATTTTGAAAGCAAGGTTACTAATTTTGTTATTAAGCAAAACAAGCTCCATGCTATCCAATTAAAAAACGGAAAAGAAATGGCGGTAAACGCTGTTGTTTTGGCAACGGGTCATTCTGCTCGCGACATCTACGAATTACTTCATAAAAAGCAAATCGCTTTAAAAGCAAAATCGTTTGCCATGGGAGTTCGTGTAGAACACCCACAACATATCATAGATTCGATTCAATATCATTGCAAAGGAGAACGAGATGTTTTATTGCCAGCAGCCCCTTATAGTCTGGTTGAGCAGGTAAGAGAACGTGGAGTCTACTCTTTTTGTATGTGTCCAGGTGGATTTATTGTTCCTGCCGCAACTGCAAACGGAGAAGTTGTTGTTAACGGAATGTCGCCAAGCAAGCGAAACAACTTATATGCCAATTCTGGAATTGTTGTTGAATTAAATATTGACAAAGATTTTGCCAAATATGAAAAATTTGGCCCCTTGAAAGGTCTTGAATTTCAAAAAGACCTCGAACGACTGGCTTTTACATCAGGAGGAAGAACTCAAACAGCACCGGCACAGCGGTTAACCGATTTTGTCAATGGTAATTTATCTTCTGACTTGAATGACACTTCCTACCAACCCGGATTAAAGTCGGCACCTATGCATTCCTTACTTCCTAAAATTATTGGAGGAAGGTTACGAAAAGGGTTTGAAGCTTTCGGAAAAAAAATGCATGGCTATTACACCTCAGAAGCGAATATTGTGGGCGTAGAGTCGAGAACATCATCCCCGGTAAATATCCCTAGAAAAAACAATTTAGAGCATCCAGAAATTGAAGGCCTATTCCCTTGTGGGGAAGGAGGCGGATATGCTGGTGGAATTGTGTCTGCAGCTATGGATGGCGAACGATGTGCTGAAGCAGCAATTGCCAATTTTTAAAAAGGTATTATTTCATTAAAAGTGCAGTACAAGTTGTTTTTAAAATTTAGAAAAAGGTTATCTTTGCACTTTCAAAATAGAATTCACAGTACAGAATGAGTAACAATAAAAAGAAAAGGAAAAAGTCTAAAACTAAATTACTACATCAGTATTATTCGTATACTGGTTTCTATAAGTTTATCGGAATCAGTCTTCGAAAGGCGATTATACCAATTGGATTGATTGTTCTTGGATTGTTTCTTTTTAACAAGTATATATACAACCTGAATGATGGCTTACAAACCATGACAGAAACTTTCTCTACCATTGGTGTACTAACTGTTTTCTTTATTTCAGAAACACTTTTGGGATTGCTTCCTCCAGAAATATTTATTGCCTGGTCTAAAAAAACGGATGACCCATTAACAATTTTAGCGATTCTAGCAACCTTGTCATACCTTGGAGGATTGATTACCTTTTTTATTGGAAAAGCCTCACTACGAATTGCCTCTTTTAAACATTATTTAGAGGTAAAAATGGAAAGACATTTGAAAAACACAAGTAAATGGGGAGGATTTTTGATTTTAGTAGGAGCTTTATTGCCTGTGCCTTTTTCGATTACTTGTTTAACTGCAGGTATGATTAAATATCCTTTTAAAGGAGTCGTACTCTTTGGTCTTTTTCGTTTCTTACGTTTTGCAGTTTATGCTTGGGCTATTTTTAAGATGGTTGATTGATACATGCATTCGCATAGGGCTTAAACTTTATTTTTTCAATAGCCTAAGATTGTTTATAAACGACTTAAAAGCCTAAATTAACGACATCAGAAACATTTCATAACTGTTTACAAAAACCACTTTAAAAACTCGTACATTTGCCACATGGGATTAACAAACAATGATATTTTCAAAAAACTACGTGTTGCTCACAAGTTCCGTGACACTGATATTATAGATATCTGTGCCTTAGTAGATTTCAAAATAACCAAAGGCGAGTTAGGAGCTATTTTTAGAAGTGAAGACCACCCTAAATACATGGAATGTGGCGATCAATTCTTACGTAATTTTTTAAATGGCTTGGTCATTCATTTACGCGGACCTATGCCTGCTAAAGGGGAGAAACCAGCACAAAAATCCAAACCGAATACTACTGTAAAAAAACAGGTCAAGAAGTAATCATTGCTTCGCAAAGCAGACATCAAGAAA
>JBELDQ010000146.1:0-5712 GCA_042094215.1 Polaribacter sp.
ATAAAAGGACAACCCTCGTCGGCTTGAGAGCAGGTTAAAATAGCTGCGAATGACGATGAAGGATTGAACGTGTTGTCAAAAGTTTTAGAAAAGCCAATAATTGAACTTTCGTTCTTTGCATATTTAATAGCATATACCGGATTTTTTGTTTCTGATAGTGTTTGAATTTGAAAACCAGCAACTAGTAATGTATTTTTTGCAGCACTAAATAAGGCTGTTGCTTCTGTACCTCCCGAATAGCAGTGTACCTTTGAGATGCCAAATTTAGCAGCCATGGTTTGCGCCCAAACCTGACTCAAATGACTTCTACGAGAATTGTGAGTGCAGATGAAATTTAAACGTATTTCTGAGTTTGAATCTACTTTATCTTGAATATAAGCGATCAGCGGTTGCAATATTAATTTGCGTTCCTCTAGAATCTTTACTGTATCTATGTGAGCTATTGTTTGTTCAATTTCTGGGTATAACATTTTTTAGATTTAGGATTTAACAGCAACCTGAAGCAGGGTCGCAAGTAGAACTCGTTTGTAATTGTTGTAAGGAAATTTTTGGTTTTGTGGGCGTATGACATGCCTCGGGAGCTAAGCAAGCTGTTTTTTTTGAGGTCAATAAAAATTGTTTACCGTCAAACGCTATTCCATACTTTCCAATCGTTTCTTGTTGATACTCCACTTCAATCTCTATATCTTTTATTTGTAACACTTTTTCGGAGAGCTTAATAATCGCAATTAATTGTTCAGGTCGAAGCCTGTGTTCATAATCATCTGCTTCCCATAATTGAAAATTAGCTCGTTCTTCAGTTCTCACAATTCCTCCGCAGTCAATAAATTTCTTATGTATGTGACCAAGTTCGGTTACGTGAAAATGAGATGCAACTGCGGTACCATCTGGTAATTGAAACGAGAGTTGATCTAAATGTTGTAAATGTGTTTTAAATTCTGATAATTTCATGTAATTTAGGGTTCGTTTTTTTATAGGTTTGGGGTTAACAACATTGAGTGTTGTCTTGTGATTTTTGATTTAAAAACGCATTGAAAAGCAGGGAGACTTCAGACCAGGTAACTTGATCTATACAATAGCAAACACTCGTTCCTTCAATCGTTCCTTTTATAATTCCCAAATTTTTTAATTCTTTTAGATGCTGAGAGATGGTGGGTTGAGCTAATCCGACAACGTCAATTAAATCTCCACAAATACAAGAGTTTATTTTAAAAAGATGCTGTAAAATAGCAACTCTTGCTGGGTGACCAAAAGCTTTAGCGATGGCTGCTATTTTATTTTGGTCTATAGAAAAATTTTCATGTTTGGTTATTCCCATGAGTTCATTAATTAATATATTGCAATATTACGATTAATTAATTTAAACCTGCAAAAAAAAGTTCGTATCATTATACTTTTCTATGGACTATGAGTGACTATATGACTTATAGAGTCTTGTTAGTTTTTAACGATGTAGCCTAATTTTATAAATTTCTGTTTTTTAGTTCAATTACCTTTGCAGCAATGCTAATGGCAATTTCTTCTGGGGTTTGACTTTTAATTTGAAGTCCAATGGGCGCATTAATCTTGTTTAATTCAGAAAGAGAAACACCCTCGTTTTGTAGTACTTGCCACATGGTTTTGAGTTTAGCTTTACTTCCTAAGACACCAATATATTTGTGCTTGTTTCTTATGATTTTACTTAAGATCAACTTGTCATCCTTATACGTGTTGGTCATAATAGCCACGTAGCTATTGGCTCCTTGCTGTATATGATTTGCAATGTTTTCATAGTCAATGACATGTTTTTGGTGAGCAAAACTATTTGCTGCTAATGTGTTTAGGTTTTTTCTGTTGTCAAAGACAACTGTATGAAAGTCTAAGCTTCGAAATATCTTTGAGACCGCCAAGCCAACATGTCCACCTCCAATGATATAAATGGTTTCTTTAAAGGCAATCAATTCTTTAAATTCCCACCGAGTTTCAGAGTTAATCTCTACTGTATATTTTTCTGAAATGTTGTTGGTTGTTAATTGAACTCCACTAGGAGCGTAGCAAATTGTCTTCTGAAGGTTATTTTGTAAGCTCACTAGAATATCTTCTATGAGCGCAATATCTCGAACTTTAAAGGGATGAAAAACCACCGTTTGCTCGCCTGAACAAATCATTCCGGATTTGTCTTTTCCCGTTCCTTGATGTTGTTGCTTTTTATATAAAATAGGCAAGCTATCATGTTGAAGTAGTTCTTTCGCTTCTTCAACCAAGGTATATTCCATAATACCCCCGCCAATAGATCCATATATAAAGCCATCTTCAGCTACAAACATTTTAAAACCCTTTCGTCCTGGTGAGCTCCCCGAATTTTGAATTACTGTGAGTAGGTATATGTTCTGATGTTCTTGTAATTTTGATGAAAGTTGCTGCCAGAATTTCATAAATGATGAGTTCAATAATGTTTTGATATGTCTTGGTTAACATGGTGTCATAGCTTCTTTATAGTTTCATGAATAGGATATGAGTTCATAAGAAAAAAACACCTATCGCAAACAAGCGATTGTTCGGACTAAAACTAGATATTTTTAATTACAATTCCGAGAAAATAGTAGTTTAATCGCAGCGGTAGTACCTGATACTCCTATCTGATGATTAAATGAAAACTTTTAGGCAAGCGTTTCTAGATGCATAAGATTGTTGTATTTATTGACTTTATTACTGTGCACTATTCAAAATTAAGATAGGAGTTTACATGGTAAGAGCTAAAGTGAATTCTTTCCTTTCAGTTAAAAAGATAATAATGTGCTATTCTATCTATAAAATCACTTATTTTTGAGTGCTCCGTTGCCTATAATTTATATGATGAAAGTTGAACTCGAGAAGCAAAAATTGCGAAAAGAGCTATTGCTAAAACGCAATGGCTTGATTTCACGTGAAAAAATAAAGTACGATTCTTGGATATGCAAGGCATTAGAAAACATCATTATTGAACGTGATTGTAAAGTTATACACACCTATTTACCGATAGGAAGTGAAATAGATCTTAGACCGTTAATTGCAAATTTATTAGAAAAAAACATCGTTGTTGTTGTTGTTCCGAAAACGTTAAAAAATAGATGTTTAGAGCATATTGTATTATCGTCTTTGGATGAATTAGAACAAGGATTGTATGGAACATCTCACCCAAAAGAGGGGATTGTTTTTCAAGGAAAAATAGATGTAATTATTGTGCCAGGGCTGGCCTTTGATCAACAGCATTATCGACTTGGATATGGAGGTGGTTATTATGATTCATTTTTAGCAGAACATCACAATGCACTTTCTATAGGCGTCTGCTATCCGTTTCAAAAAATAGTGAAAGTCCCGAGAGAAAGTCACGATGCTCGTTTAGATTTGCTGTTGGTTAAGGAATAAATAAGCGCTACTTGTTTCCTCTAAAATGACTGATTTGATGAGGTCGTTTAGTACTTGCTTTTATATCATGATTCTCTAAACAAAGCACCAAAGGGTTTATGTTAAACCCTCTGATACTTATCATTGAAAATTTCCATTCATTCAGTCATTCGTAGTTTATTTTTAAATGAGTGTTCACATTTTCTGTGAGTTTAGTTACATAAAAATAATTGAGATAATATCGAATTATTTTTTTCATAGCATTAAAATTAAACATTCTTCTTTTTCATGAATTTTCATTTCCCCCCTTCATTTGTGAAACAAATGTTTTTAATCACAAGGAGCTGTGATCTTCTTTTCATAGAATTTTCCCTTTTTCGATTCAAAAAAATTCATCAATCAAAAGAACTAAAGAAAAATTAAACAACCATAGAGAGTTGCATATAATTTGTGAAAAGGTACTCGATATTTATAAATATCGAGTACAAAGTCGGTGTTGTATTCTCATTAGTAGGGTTTTAGCTTTTATTAGTCTCGTTATTTTTTATCTTTACCTCTTAAATAATTGTTTTTGAGATACAAAAAGAAGGAATACTATGTCAACTATGGAATCTATATTGCATCAAATAGAGTATTTTTCTAAGTTTTTTTTTTTAATACTTCGGCAGTATTCTTTCATTATTAAGACACTAGTAAATTTAAGAAGATTGAAGTATACCAGTAGTTTCATTTTGGTGTTTTTAGTTTCCTATAGTTCTCATGGACAAGTTCAAAATTCTTTAAGCAATAGGTCAACAGATGAATTGCTTGAATTGTATAAGGGAGGCTTAAAGTTCTTGAAGAAGAGCTTGACTTATAATCGCAATAGAGAAAGAGATGATTTGTCTTTAGCTTCAATTTTGGAAATTTCAAATATCTATATAATAATTAAAAATACTGATTCCGTAATTAAGTACACATCTATGGGGAAGGAGTTTTCATTAAAGCTAAAAGATACAATGTCGTATCATCAGTTATTAGTGAATGAGGCCATTGTTAAATATATGACAGGAGATATAAACAATGCAGTTTTAAAATTGGAAAAGGAGAAGTTTTTTTTTGAGAAAAAAGGAAAACACAGATGTTTGATATGGCCCTATTTTTATTTGTCAAGAGCACATTATTTAAATAAGGATATCAAAACCTCAATTGCCTATTTGAAAAAAATAGATTCAATTTTTCAACTAGAAAAATGTGTTTTTAACTCTGTAAGAGTTGCTTATGAATTGCTTATAGAACACAGCGAAAATACCGGAAGTGTAAAAGACCAGGTATTTTATCTGAAACAATTGGTTCGTTTTGATAGTATTTTGAATCAGAGTCAGCCATATTTAATTAAACAGCTATTTGAAGAATATAATATTCCTCTAAAAAAGTCTGAAAAAAAAGGGGAACTCGAGACTATGAGACAGAATGAAAAAAATTCCTTCATTACTATATTCATCTTATTTATTCTTCTAATTTTGGTTTTTGTCATTGGTTTTTTTCAGTTCAATAGAAGAAAATTTTACCAGAATAGAGCACTTCCCGTGAGGATTAGCTCTACTAATGCACTAGCGAATAGTGCAGTGATACCTGATGAAATTGTTGAAGAGGTACTTGTGAAATTACATGTGTTTGAGCAAGAGAAACAGTATCTTGAAAAGAGTATAACACTGAACTCTTTAGCGAAAGAAATACATACGAATACCAATTACCTCTCTAAAATTATCAATACGAATAAAGGATCTTCATTTTCGAACTATTTAAATACGTTAAGAATTAATTATATTGTTCATGAGCTTAATACAAACAATAAGTACAGGAAATTTACAATACAGGCGCTTGCTGAGATTGCAGGGTTTAATATGTCTGAATCATTTGCAAAAGCATTTTATAAAATTACCAAATCAAAGCCTTCTGATTATATTAGGAAGCTAGGTGAATCATTATAGAAATGGAGATTTTGAATCGTACAAACGTATTTTTTACATGTCCTTAACTTATGTTAAGTTACAATTTCTTTGTAGTTATGTAATAATTGCGATCTACTTTTAAACCGATATCGTCAGCAGGCAATTCTGTTGACTGCCAATTCGATGTTGGTTTTAGAATCTTTGACTCTCCATTGATGTATACTTTGATGGGCATATAGAAGTCATTTACTGTATTGTTCCAACGATATTTTAATTGCTTTTTTTCAATTTTATAGGTGAATTCTGGGATGCGTATATCCCTTAAATATTGATTGAATACTGTACTCAAATCGAGTTCACTCTCGGCGCTAATGTAGTCTTCAATTTCTTTAGTGGTTACTGTTTTATGATA
>JBELDQ010000147.1:0-3822 GCA_042094215.1 Polaribacter sp.
GTCGGTTTTTCCATACTCTTTGGTTTGACCTGCATTGGCCGTTACCGTTAATTCAGCAGGTGTAATGCTAAAGTTTGCTGTTTCAAAGCGTACTGTATAATTGCTGTCTGCTGCTGCAGATGGTGTAATGGTATACGCATCGCCTACAGCTTCTCCTTCGGCTCTTGAAATTGACACTGGCGTATCTAAACTTGCTTCTGTATCTTCATTTACAAAACCATCAATACTATAGGTTAAGGTTGGGTCGGTTTTTCCATACTTTTTGGTTTGACCTGCACTTGCGGTTACCGTTAAGTCAGCAGGTGTAATGGTAAAGGCTGCTGTTTCAAAGCGTACTGTATAGTTGCTATTTGTTGCTCCCGATGGTGTAATGGTATACGCATCGCCTACAGCTTCTCCTGCGGCTCTTGAAATTGACACTGGCGTATCTAAACTTGCTTCTGTATCTCCGTTTACATAACCTGTTACAGTATAGCTTAAAGTTGGCTCGGTGGCTCCATATACTTTGGTTTGACCTGCATTGGCGGTTACCGTTAAGTCAGCAGGTGTAATGCTAAAGTTTGCTGTTTCAAAGCGTACTGTATAGTTGCTATTTGTTGCTCCCGATGGTGTAATGGTATACGCATCGCCTACAGCTTCTCCTGCGGCTCTTGAAATTGACACTGGCGTATCTAAACTTGCTTCTGTATCTCCGTTTACATAACCTGTTACAGTATAGCTTAAAGTTGGATCGGTTGTTCCATACTTTTTGGTTTGACCTGCATTGGCAGTTACCGTTAATGATGCTTTACCAATCGTTAAGGTAATCACTTTTGTATTTCCGGTATACCTACCTTCCGCTGCTTGTGTCGCTTTAATTTTAACTTCTCCTGCATTGCCAAGAGTTACGGTCTTGTTGTTCGTGACAGATAAGCTTGCTGTACCCGTACCTCCTGAAACAATAGAATATGTGATTGCTCCACCTGAATTGGAAGTCGCTCCCAAATCAAAACTAGCATCTCCATAGGATTTATCTGTAATATCTGTAAAGCTAATTGTAGGGGTCAACAAATCAAGGGTTGTAAAGGTTTTCTCAGTTCCATAGCCCGTTCCCGAAGTATTGGTTGCGTAGGCAACATAGGCATACTCAGTAGAGGCTTGTAAACCTGTAACTTCTTGCTCGAATGCGCCAATTCCAGTTCCCATCTTTACCGTTGTTGTATTGGCAGCGTTAAGAACTAGGTTGGCCTGCGCTGATTTCAATGCATACACAATACCGCGTTCGGTAACATCTGCACCTCCCTTATCGGTTACAGTTCCTCCTAAACTCGCAAGTAATTGTGAAATCTCACTCACTTCTTTTGAACTCACTATTGGGTTTTCAGCAACATCAGTTACTGTAATGGTCACTTCTTGCGTCGCTTGGTTTCCTGCACTATCTGTTGCAATAACTTCAATTACATACTCATTATTCTCACCTGCATCTGATGGCTTCTCAAAATCTGGTGACGCGTTGAAAGTAACCGCACCACTTGTGTCAACGATACTAAACAAGGCCTTGTCTGTGGTTGTTCCCAAACCATAGCTTAGGGTGTTTCCATCTGTTGCTACTGCCGTATAGGCAACAGCAGTGCCATTTTCTGCAAAATCTACTGCCGAGGTTGATGTGATTATTGGATTGCTTGTATCAATCACTATCGACTGATTTGCGCCTAGACTATTGGCTGCTCCTGGCGCAGCCAGAGTAAGAATCGGAACATTTGAAGAAGGATCACTCATGTAAAAACCGTCGAATTCTAGTGCTGTGGCACTATGATAATCCAAATCACTGCTCACATCACCTGCTTGCACAGTATAACTACATACCCAGGTCTTACTTATATTACTGTTACTGCCAGAGCTACAAGTAGCATAACGGTCTGTGGTACCTGTTTCTAGCAGCAAGCGTAGTATCCCACTGACGAAGACAGTCGGTTCGCTGAAATTAACGTTTAATTCAATGGTTTCGCCCTGCTGATAGGCACCATTGGCAGTAATCGCCGTGACACTAACCACCGTAGGAGCAACGGAATCAACCAAGATGTCAGAGAAATCAATCGCAGGCAAGGTCGTATTTAAATTATTGCCCGCACTGTCTTGAATATCGCTGGCAGCCATAGAAAAGCCAGTCAAAACAATACCGTTATTATCTTCCAAGCCAGCTTCTACAGTATACGTAAACACCGCTGAAGTACTGCCTGTACCACTAGTATAGCTTGCTTGTTTAATCTCGTCTCCAATGTTTAAGCTCAAGCTTGGGTTGTTACTCAGATTGACAATTTCACTAAAGGTCACAGTAAATTCGAGTTTTTGACCCCGTGAATAAGTGTTATAATTCCTAGACGGCAGTGAGATACTGCTAATCGTTGGTGGGATCGTTTCATTTAGTGTGGTAAAGGTTTTAGCTTCTCCGTAAATAGTTCCAGCTAAATTTATAGCATAGGCTCTGTAGATATACTCCGTATTTAGTTTTAGACCTGTAATATTAACACTAAAATTACCCAAGCTTGCCGGATTCGCTGCTTTTTTGGTATATAACACATCAGGAGCTGTTGAAGTATGCCATACAATTCCTCGTTCGGTAATAGGACTTCCTCCATCTTGAGAAACAGTACCGGTTAAGGTTGCTGAAAATTGGGCAATACTATTAGGAGCTGTTGTGCTTATTGAGGGTGTATTTATCGTAGTATACATGCGTACATGGCCTGAATCAGAGCCATTTCCATCGTTTCCAGTTGCTCCAATGGCAACGGTACTTCCATCTGAGCTTAAACTAACAGACCATCCTAAATTATCATAAGTCGCCTCTCCATCGATGTCTTCGCCTATTTGAAACCATATATTACTCGAACTATTAAAGTTATAGATATGCACATGACCTGAACTATAGCCATTTCCATCATTATATGCCGCTCCAATAGCAACGGTGCTTCCATCGGGACTTAAACTAACAGACCGTCCTGATTGATCCCCAGCTGCCTCTCCATCGATGTCTGCGCCTAGTTGCTTCCAACCCGACAAGCTGCTCTCATCCCGTTTGTAAATACGTACATGACCTGAATTAGAGCCATTTCCATCGTTTCCAGTTGCTCCAATGGCAACGGTGCTTCCATCTGAGCTTAAACTAACAGACTGTCCTGAATAATCTTCAGCTGCCTCCCCGTCGATGTCTGCGCCCAATTGAGTCCAACCCGACGAGACGCTCTCATCTCTTTTATAAATACGTACATGGCCTGAATTGGTTTTGCTACCGTTTTCTCCATCGTTTCCAGATGCCCCAATGGCAACGGTGCTTCCATCTAAGCTTAAACTAACAGAACGTCCTAAATAATCTTCAGCTGCCTTACCTTCGATGTCTGCGCCTAGTTGAATCCATGCATCGTTCACATCTTTTTTATAGATGCGAACATGACCTGAATTATTACCATTTCCATCATTATATGCCGCTCCAATAGCAACGGTGCTTCCATCGGGACTTAAACTAACAGACCGTCCTGAGTAATCTTCTTCCGCCTCTCCATAGATGTCTGCGCCTAGTTGCTTCCAACCCGACGAGCTACTCTCATCTCGTTTGTAAATTCGTACATGGCCTGAAGCGGTTTTGCTACCGTTTTCTCCATCGTTTCCACCTGCTCCAATGGCAACGGTGCTTCCATTAGCACTTAAACTAACAGACCATCCAAAATTATCACTAGGTGCCTCTCCATCGATGTCTGCGCCTAGTTGCTTCCAACCCGACGAGCTGCTCCCATCTCGTTTGTAAATTCGTACATGGCCTGAAGCGGTTTTGCTACCGTTTTCTCC
>JBELDQ010000147.1:3922-5702 GCA_042094215.1 Polaribacter sp.
ATCGTTTCCACCTGCTCCAATGGCAACGGTGCTTCCATCGTGACTTAAACTAACCGAATATCCTGAGTAATCACCTTCTGCTTCTCCATCGATGTATTCGCCTAGTTGCTTCCATCCTTTAAATGATTCGTTGGTAAAATTTAGGGTTGTAAAAGTTATAACATCACTATAAAACACTGTCCCTGCAGCTGTTTTTACATACGACTTTAAGCCATATTCTGTGTTTGGAGCTAAACTTTTTATCGCTACTTCAAAAGCGCCCAAAGTAACTGAGCTTATTTGTTTGATTACTCCAATTCCACCAATTACAGGATCTGGATTACTAGAAGATGGCGCATACACAACCCCTATTTCAGACACTGATGAGGCATCTCTTGCATAAGCAGACCCAACAAGTGTCGCTGAAAAATGAGCTATATTATTCACTGCTAGAGCCATTGTACTATAAGGATTGATTTCATACACTCTTACATGACCTGAATTTGAGCCATTTCCATCGTTTAGAGGTGCCCCAATGGCAACGGTGCTTCCATCAGCGCTTAAACTAACCGAATATCCAGACCAATCATAAGCTGCCTCTCCATCGATGTCTTCGCCTACTTGAATCCAAGCATCGTTCACATCTTTTTTATAGATGCGCACATGACCTGAATTATTACCATTTGCATCGTTATTCCTTGCTCCAATAGCAACGGTACTTCCATCAGCACTTAAACTAACAGACCATCCTGAATTATCACCGGATGTCTCTCCATCAATGTCATCTCCTAACTTACCCCATGAATTGCTCGAAATATTATAGGTATGGACACGCACATGACCAGAACTAGAGCCATTTCCATCGTTTTGCCTTGCTCCAATTGCAACAGTTCGTCCATCAGCGCTTAAACTAACCGACATTCCAGACCAATCATTAGCTGCCTCTCCATCGATGTCATCTCCTAACTTACCCCATGAATTGCTCGAATCATTATAGGTATAGACACGCACATGACCTGAATCTGAGCCATTTCCATCGTTATAAAATGCTCCAATAGCAACGGTACTTCCATCAGCACTTAAACTAACAGAAGTCCCTGAGTAATCACCTTCTGCTTCTCCATCGATGTCACCGCCTAGTTGATTCCATTCTCCTACTACGCTTACATATGTATAGATACGCACATGTCCTAAATCCCTCTTGTTGTCATTTCCTTTGTTTTGCCTTGCTCCAATGGCAACGGTACGTCCATTTGCGCTTAAACTAACAGACCATCCCGATTGATCCCAAGCGACCTCTCCATCGATGTCATCTCCTAACTTACCCCATGAATTGCTCGAATCATTATAGGTATAGACACGTACATGACCTGAACTATTGCCATTTCCATCGTTTTGATATGCTCCAATAGCAACGGTGCTTCCATCTTCGCTTAAACTAACCGAATATCCAGACTTATCATTAGTCGCCTCTCCATCGATGTCAAGGCCTAGTTGAACCCATGCATTGTTCTGATCTTTTCTATAGATGCGCACATGACCTGAATCATTACCATTTCCATCGTTAAAAAATGATGGAATGGCAACGGTACTTCCATCAGAGCTTATACTAACAGACCTTCCTGCATTATCACCACCTACCTCTCCATAGATATCAACTAGTTGAGTAAATCCGCTTTGTGAAAAAGTCTTCAAAGGCAAAAAGAAGAATGCCATATATAATAGCATGACTTTTTTCATGGGTAATTGTGGTTTCATAGTTAGGTTTTTGTTGTTTTCTCGACGCAACGGTTTCTTTTGA
>JBELDQ010000148.1:0-4130 GCA_042094215.1 Polaribacter sp.
ATGTTGTATGCAAACAAGACCATACCAAGTTCTTTGTTGGGAATGAGTTGCAGTGCAATCCAAGAGGCTATAAATGACAATCCACGAGCAATGATCGTACTAGCAAGTATGTGAGAGCCAGCGCGAGCAATAAAATTTTGCAGGTATGTTTTTAGAAGGCTCAAGAGTTGTTGTGTAAAACGTTGTGGTATAGATTCGAAAATTTTCTAGCAATGACGGCCTTACCAAACTGTTTCTTGATATACAAATTCATGGCATCTGAATCTGCGCTGATGCCTTTGCTTTTTATATGCAGAATGGCCTGCACTAAAGCCGTTTCATCGCCTATTGGAATGGTTGTTAGCTGCGCATCTTTGGCAAGTTCATCTACGATTCCTGTTCGGGTAGTAATGACCAAGGTGCCACTAGCAATGGCCTCAGCAATTGTGATTCCAAAGGTTTCGTAATTGCTAAATGAAACACAAACATGTGCCTGTTGCAAATGCAGTGCAAGTAGCTCTTGTGAGCAATGGTCAATACATTCAATAACAGCCTCTTTGAACGCAAGTTTTTCAATCAAAGTTGCATACCTAGCTAAGCTACCTCCAATAAATTTCCATCGAAAAGCACCCATCTCGGTTTCTAGCTTTTTTGCTGCCTCTAGCATCCCTGAAATATTTTTTTGCTCATCGTTGAAACTAGAAATATGAATAATTGTGAATTCATCTGATTTGTTGCTTTTTTTTGAAAAAATGTCAGTATCAACAACATTTCCAATAGGAGAATAGGCTCCTGAAAGTCCGAATGCTTTCATAGCACTCATTAATTCAATACTCACAGGACATACATAAGCTGCTTTGCTGACCACTCTTTTTGCGATGATTTTATGGAGTGATGAAATTTGATGTTGTTTTGAGTCCAAATAGCCAGTCCAGTGCTCAGAAAGGATATACGATTTTTTTCGAATTGTTTTTAAAAACAAGGCAAAGAGCCCGAAAGGAAATGTGACATGAAGGTGCACGAGGTCAAATGTTCCAATAGACTGCAGCATACGTTTGTAGATACGAAAATAGCGAATCCACTTTAAAATTGGATTTGATGTGGGAGATATATAACCAATGTGCGTATGCACATTGTGTAAGGTTTGGGTGGATATTGTTGATTTGGTAGCTTTGGTATCAGTAATGATGTGCAGCACAGAAACGGTATGAACTGAGCTGATGGCTTCTGCATGTCGCTGAATAAAGTCTCCATTGGTTGGAAGTACTTTGGATGGGTACCAACTACAAAGAAAAAGGATGTGTAATTTTTTTTTCAAGAATGTGAAACTTTAGTTACAAATATAAAGACTTCAAATAGTTTTTAAGTTTGGATTATATGTATATTTTTATAGTATGGAAATTAAGCATATATTTTTTGATTTAGATCATACATTATGGGATTTTGAAAAAAATTCGAATCTTACATTTGAGCAGTTATTTCGAGCGCACAACATTGCCTTAGATTTGCAAGATTTTTTGGCCGTGTATGCGCCCATTAATTTTGCGTATTGGAAAAAGTATCGCGAAGAAAAGGTGAGCAAAGAAGCTTTGCGCTATGGCAGACTAAAAGACGCCTTTGATGCCTTAGATTTTGAGGTGTCTGATGTGTTAATTCATCAGTTGGCTGTGGATTATATAAAGGTATTGCCAGATTACAATCATTTGTTTGAAGGTGTTTTTGAACTGTTAGACTATCTGCAATCAAAATATACAATGCATATCATAACCAATGGTTTTGAAGAAATTCAGAAGTTGAAGTTAGAAAGGTCTGGGATTTCGCACTATTTTGAGCAACTCATTACTTCAGAGTCTGTTGGTGTTAAAAAACCAAATCCAAGAGTTTTTGAGTATGCTTTGAAGAAAGCAGGAGCTAAGGCAGCAGAAAGTGTGATGATTGGAGACAATATAGAAGCAGATATTATGGGGGCCTTGAACTGCGGAATTGCGAGTATTCATTTTAATGAGTCGAATGAGAATAGTGATCAAAAAAAACACAAATCTGTGACGAGTTTGTTAGAAATAAAACAATATCTTTAAGCATTATTTATTGCCATTATCGAAAGATAAGTAGCCCATGAAATTAAAAATAACCCCTTTGTTTTTATGTTTCTTTTTGATTTTCTCTTCCTGCACAAAACAGTTAGATTTTAGTCAAATAGAAGAGTTTAGTTTTGCACCAATAGTAGAATCGTCTTTGGTGTTTTTTACCTTAAATCAACTCGATTTTTTTGATGAAATTAATTCCGTAGAAGCTGTCGTTCCTATTGAAGATGTTACTGGTTTTTCAGTTTTGCAAAGTAAATATGTGCAAAATAATCTGACCAATGTTGACTTAAACTTTCAGGTGAACAACCAGTTTGATCGCGATTTTACAGTGAACGTTGCTTTTTTGGATGATTTAGATGTTGAGGCATATGTACTCGCTCCCATTATAATCCCTAAAAACACAGAAGAGTTTAGCTACAACGAGCGTATTCAAATCTCAGGGAATGCTGATTTTTTGAGAGCCACTAAAATTCGGATTTCTGTTCAATTGTCACCTAGTTCAGATGGCACTGTTTTGGATCCATCTATTGAACAAAAATTAATATTTCAGTCTTCAGGAATCTTTTACCTCAGGTAGTAAGCATGTCAAAAAAACAACTACTATTTGTTATTGGGCTGCTATTTACAAGCCTGATTTTCTCACAAAACAGACCTCTTTTATTCGGATTTGCAGAAACACCAAACACCTTACTTTTAAACCCAGGAGCAGAAACAAACTACAGGTATCATGTTGGGATTCCAATGCTCTCAGGTATTTCTTTAAGTGCAGGTTTAACAGGAGGTACATTGTCAGACTTATTCATAAATGATGGGATTTCAATCAACACAAAGTTTGAAAGACTTTCCAATACACTAACAAATAAAAATTTTCTAAGTGTGAATGTGCAGTTGAATGTTTTCAATGGCGGATACCGTTTGGATGAAAAAACATACCTCAGTTTTGGAATGTATCAGGAAGTAGATTTTATTGGATATTACCCTAAAGATATTTTAGAACTATTGTATTATGGAAATCAACCTTTCTTGAATAGAACGGCTTACCTTTCTGATGTAAAAGTGAGAGGCGAAATTTTAGGCGTATTGCATGCAGGGATTTCTTATAAGTTGAATAAGAAGCTGAATATAGGTGGGCGTTTTAAGTTGTATTCAGGGAGCTTACATGTTGCGTCAAATAATAATTCAGGAACGTTTAATACCGAGTTAGGTGGAAATAATATATACAGACACCGTTTAAATACTATTGGAATTGGCATACAATCTTCAGGGTTTCATAAAGCGAATGAAGACTTTGATGTAGAGATGAAAGATGTGTTAGGGAATACCTTGTTGAGTAAAAATATAGGTGTTGGAGTAGATGTTGGTTTTACCTATCATTACACCCCTCAAATAGCGTTTACAGGAAGTTTGTTAGATGTCGGTTTTGTAAGCTATACAAAGAACACAAAAAACTTATCGATTACGGGCGATTATGAATTTGACGGAATTGAGCTACTCTATGACTCAAATAACACAAATTATTTGTCGCAATTAGATAGGGAGTTTGAAGAAAATGTGCCAAGAAAAACTGACACAGATACTTATGTGTCTTGGCGACCTATTAAATTGAATGCGGCTATAGCCTATAGTTTTGGCCGTGCAAGATTCAATAAAGAGTGTTATGATGAGACGTATAAAGACTATTACAACAATACAGTAGGGGTACAATTATTTGCTGTAACAAGACCCTTGACCACCCAAGTTGCTGCTACTTTATTTTTAGAAAAAAGCATTAGCGAATATGTACATGCAAAGTTTACATATACACTCGATGATTTTTCGAAAACGAATATTGGATTTGGTCTATCTGCGCAAATGGGCGTTGTACAAGTGTATGGAATGTTTGGAAATGTGCGAAAATTTTCCGATCTAGCACTAGCAAATACAGCTTCTCTAGATTTTGGAATACATTTAATTTTTGATTGACATGAAAAAAACACTACTTTTTACGCTCTTTTTTGTAACTGCCTCAATGACTTCTCAAAACAGTATTTCTGAGTATCAATATGCGATCGTTGCAAGTAAATT
>JBELDQ010000148.1:4230-5491 GCA_042094215.1 Polaribacter sp.
TCGGGTAAATATTCTTGTGCCGAAAAGTTGTTTGGGTGTGCATGTGAATAGCGGTAGTTCTTGCCATAATTCAAGTCTTTCATGAGCTTGGTGGGTGCATTTCTAAGATGCAACGGAATGGACAAGTCACCGGTGTCTCTCACTACTTGTTGTGCTTTTCCGATGGCTTCATATGAGGCATTACTTTTAGGAGAATTGGCAAGATAAATAGCACATTGACTTAAGATAATACGCGATTCGGGATGTCCAATGACGGCAACAGCCTGAAAGGTGCTGGTGGCCAATATAAGGGCATTTGGATTGGCATTTCCGATGTCTTCAGAGGCAGCAATTACCAGTCGGCGTGCTATAAATTTCACATCCTCTCCGCCTTCAAGCATTCTGGCTAACCAATACACTGCTCCGTTGGGATCGCTCCCTCGGATAGATTTGATGAAGGCAGAAATGATATCATAATGTTGATCACCTGTTTTGTCATAACGAACTGTATTTTTCTGAACGTTTGCTAAGACGAAATCATTGGTGATTGTAACAGGGTCTTCGGCGGCATTGACCACCAATTCAAATACGTTTAAAAGTTTTCGAGCATCTCCACCAGAGATGCTTAACAAGGCCTCTGTTTCTTCAAGCTTGATGTTGCGATTCGAAAGAATGCCGTCTTGAGCAATTGCTCTGTTCAAAAGTGCTTCGAGATCACCTTTGTCAAAAGCATTTAAAATATAAACCTGACAGCGTGAGAGTAGGGCAGGGATGACTTCAAAGCTCGGGTTTTCTGTGGTGGCGCCAAGTAAGGTAATCCAGCCCTTTTCTACAGCACCGAGCAAAGAGTCTTGTTGTGACTTGCTAAATCGATGAATCTCATCAATAAATAACAACGGATTTTTTACAGAAAATAAACCTCCACTGTTTTTTGCCTTTTCAATAACTTCTCGTACATCCTTTACGCCAGAACTAATGGCACTAAGGGTGTAAAAAGGACGCTCAGATTCTTTGGCAATAATTTGAGCTAAGGTGGTTTTGCCAATCCCCGGTGGTCCCCAAAGAATTAAGGAAGGAATCATTCCTTTTTTAATGTGGTTGGTTAAGATTCCTTTGGGCCCAACCAAATGCTGCTGACTGATGTAGTCATCTAGATTTTGTGGACGTATGCGTTCTGCTAGTGGCTGATTCATGAGGTAAAAATAGCAAAGTTTTATGACAGATCTTCATGAAAGTAGTATTGGCTGAATTTTTGTTATGTTTGAGGTAATGAAAACAACAA
>JBELDQ010000149.1:0-5470 GCA_042094215.1 Polaribacter sp.
CTTAGGATCTAGTGCCGCAAGGTGTGAGAGTTCGAGTCTCTCCGCCTGTACAAAAGTAAAAGCGCTTCGTTTTTCGAAGCGCTTTTTTTATGGGTTTTATTTAACTTACATGAGTTCGAATAAGTTTAAAAAATATAATATCTTTGAGGAGTTCTGTTAGGTATGTAGTGTGGGATTCATGCGATTGCCAACAGATTGAATGCAAATGTTAAAATAAAATAAAATGGAAGTAAGAAATTATACAAGAGAACAGGTGCAAGTGGTGCAAGCTGCGTTCATGTCTAAAGTATATACATGGATGTCTGGAGGTCTAGCAATAACGGGTTTGATTGCCATGTGGGTAGCCTCAAATGAATCCTTGGTGTACAGCATCGTATCGAATAGATTGTTGTTTTTTGGATTGATTCTAGGAGAAATCTTCTTAGTAGGGTATCTAATTTCAGTGATTAATAGAATCAGTGCGCAAACAGCAGGACTCCTTTTTACAGGATATGCAGCCTTGAATGGGGTCACATTGTCGGTGGTGTTCTTAGCGTATACAAGTGCCTCAATAGCGAGTACTTTCTTTGTAACCGCAGGGACGTTTGCCATTATGAGCATGTATGGTTATTACACCAAAAAAGATTTGACTTCTTGGGGGAATCTGTTGTTCATGGCATTGATAGGAGTCATTATCGCCTCTGTTGTGAACTTTTTTATGCAAAGTGAGATGCTCTATTGGTTAGTTACCTATGCAGGTGTTTTTGTATTTGTTGGATTGACAGCCTACGACACACAAAAAATTAAAAGAATGAGTACTGCCAATGACATCGGTTCTGAGGGTGAGGCAAAAAGTGCCATTGTAGGGGCTTTAATGTTGTACTTAGACTTTATCAACTTGTTTTTAATGTTGATGCGAATTTTGGGAGACCGAAAATAAGCAACATACAATATAAAGTTTTAGGAGGCTCATTATTTTGAGCCTCCTTTTTTTTGTCTTTACATCGCATGTATGTTGCTTCACTCTTTTACTGTATCTTTGCAATCAATAAAAACACCATATGCAGTTTAAAGAATTAGGACTCAACAAACCCATTGTAAAAGCAATTGAAGCACAAGGATATGAACACCCAACCTTGATTCAGGCCCAAGCCATTCCATTAGTCATTGAAGGAAAAGATGTGATTGCTTCGGCGCAAACGGGTACTGGTAAAACAGCAGCCTTTGCATTGCCTATTTTACAAAACTTATTTGACCGACAAGATGCGTCGAAAAAAGGTAAGAAAATTAGAGCATTGATTGTAAGTCCAACACGAGAACTGGCCATTCAAATTGAAGAAAATTTTAATAAATACAGCAAGTACACCAATCTTAGAACAGGGATTGTGTATGGCGGTGTTTCCTTTGAGCCGCAAAAAGACATCTTGCGCAAAGGTATCGATATTTTAATCGCTACACCAGGTCGATTGCTCGATTTACACAAGCAAGACCTAGTCTATCTGGATTATGTAGAAACCTTGGTCTTAGATGAGGCAGATTTGATGTTAGACATGGGCTTTATCGATGATATTAATAAGATTGTACGCTTGTGTCCGGAAGACAAACAGCAACTCTTGTTTTCTGCGACCATGCCTTATAAAGTTGTTGAGCTAGCCAAAGAAGTATTAAAAGATGCTGTAAAAGTCGAGGTTGCACCCACATCATCAACTGTAAAAGGGGTTGAGCAACTGCTGTATTATGTGCCAAAGCCAAAAAAAATTGAGCTGTGTTTGCATGTGTTAAGAAACACGGTAAAAGGCAATGTGATTATTTTTAGACGTACCAAATACGGCGTAGAGAAACTCGAAAAGTCTTTAGCGAATAACGGTTACAATGTAGATAGCATTCACGGTGATAAATCGCAAAGCCTGCGTCAGGAAGCCTTGCAGAAGTTTAAAAATGGCGATGTAAACATACTCATCGCAACCGATGTTGCAGCGCGTGGTATTGATATTAAGAATGTAGATGCAGTAATCAATTTCGACTTGCCAAATGTTTCAGAAACCTATGTGCATAGAATTGGGAGAACAGGTAGAGCTGGTAAAAAAGGAGTTGCTTTTTCTTTCTGTTCTGCTGACGAAAGAAGTTATGTACTTTCCATTCAGAAAACAATTAATAAGCATATTGATGTTGTTGAGGAACACCCATATCCTTTAGATCCAAAAGCGAAAGCTCCGGTGCACAAGTCGCCGAACTCGAGTAAATATAAAAAAGGAAGAAAATCGGAAGCTTCTAAAAAGAAAAAGAAGCGATGGTATTAATGCCTAAAAAAAAGCGTCTCCATTTGGAGACGCTTTTTTTGTTTTACGAATTCTTTTTTAGCACAATATCCTCGTAATCATCCGTTTTTTCTAATGATGAAAATAAATTGTGAAACTTCGGGGTTGGATTTGCTAATTTCCTTTTTACGAGGTCTATCCAAGCCCCAGAGACAATGATTTCTGCAGCAAGTTCTCCTTTTTCATTAAAGAAGTGGTGGCGTAATTTCCAACGCGCTGTTTTCTCAGAAACTGCCATTAGCTGTAAATTGATACTCACATCAGAACCCATATGAACTTCTTTAAAGAAGGTGGTTTCTTCTTTGAAAAGTATAGGGCCTAAATTGTCTTTTGCAAAATCTGCAACGGTAAAGCCTTGTGCCTTGAAATAGCGAACTCTTACTTCTGCTGCGTAATCGTTGTACGCCGTGTGACGGAGGTGTCTGTTGGCATCAAAATCTGACCAACGGGTTTTAAAATTAACTTGAAAATTCATTATTGTTTTACGACCTGGTTTAAGGTTTTCATTTTTAATTGGCTCAGCACGTTGAGTGCTTCATTTACGTAGATGTCTTTAGATAGGCTTCGGTGCCATGCAATTCTTTTATCTTTGTCAATGACTGCGCTTGCTATTAAAGGAAGTTCACTTTTTGGTGATTCAAATTTCAAGTCTGACTTAAAATCAAATACAGAAGAGAACTGTTCACCGCTCTTTAAGTCTTTTTTAGAGTCTTTATTGAATTGCTTGTAGTTTAGAGAATACGTGGTGTCGTCTTGCCTCTTTTTAAGCCATTTGGCATAATCGTTAATAAGATTAAATGCAGGGCTTTCTACAATTCTCTCTTTACTGTTATTGATAACATCACTCATATTTTCATACGAATCTACCGTGGTGTATTTGGCTCTTTTCACTCGGTCCCATCGCAAGGCACCATCCATATCTCTTTCACCATAGGTCATGTAGCTATACCTATTAGGCATGGCGATATCAGAATAGACGCCCTCTTTTTGAGTAGACCCTCCATTGACTCTGTAGAATTTTTGAATGGTCATCTTTAAAAAACCTAAATCCTTTTTGTATTTTGGGTAAAATTGATTGATCGGTAGTATATTCTGGACCGTTCCTTTTCCGAAGGTTTGATTGCCTCCAATGATCACAGCTCTATTGTAATCTTGCATGGCTGCTGCAAAGATTTCCGAGGCAGATGCAGATAACTCATTTACCAAAACTACCAAAGGGCCATTCCATTGTATTTTATCATCTGTGTCACTTTGTATTCTTGGCTTTTCTCCTCTGTATTTCACCTGCACAACCGGACCTTCACTAATGAATAATCCTGCGATTTCTATGGCTGTTTTTAAAGAGCCTCCACCATTATTTCTTAAGTCAATTAACAAACCTTCCACATTTTCTTTTTTGAGGTTTTCAATTTCCTTTTCCATGTCTTTAGCAGAATTTCTAAAGTTTTTATCACTAAAGTCAATGTAAAATTGTGGTAAATTAATCACACCGTACTTTTTGTTATCCTTTTCAACAATACTAGATTTTACATAGGTTTCTCCAAGTTCTACCACATCTCTAATGATTGAAATAACACGAATAGAGTTGTCTATTTTTTTCTTAACCGTTAAGCGTACTTCAGTTCCTTTTTTCCCCTTGATAAATTTGATAGAATCATCTAAACGCATACCAACAATTTCAAGAGGTTCTTCTTCTCCTTGTGCCACTTTTAAAATAATATCTCCTGCTTCCAATTCACCTTGTTTCCATGCTGGGCCTCCAGAAACAAGTTCAAAAACATGCGTGTAGGTTCCCTTTTGTTGTAGTCGAGCACCAATACCTTCAATTTTCCCAGACATGTTCACATCAAACCGTTCTTTTACTCTTGGAGCCATATAGGTAGAGTGGGGGTCAAACCCTTTTACAATGCTATTTAAGTAAGTAGAAAACCAATCTTCATGCTCCAGCTCTTCAATACGGATATACAGCTCATCCATGTTTTTTAATACTTCTTTTCGCGCTTTAATCTCTAAGTCTTTAAAAGACGTTTTTATGAACTTTTTATCATTTTTAGCATTGTCACTTTCTAAGTTTTGTGCATCTTGAATTCTACTAAGCGTGTTTAGTTTTAGCTGTTTTCTCCAAATATTCATCAGCTCAATTTCATTTTTTGCAAAAGCCACTTTGTCGTAGTCAACGTTGATGCTTTCTTTTTTTGTGAAATTAAATGGTTGTTTTAAGATGTCGCCATAATATTTTTTAGCTGTTTTTATCTTTTCTGTGAATCGATCGTACACCAAGTGGTAAAAAGATAAATCTGATTTTTTTAGTTCATTGTCAATAAGGTACTTGTGTGCAGAGAATATGTCGAGGTCTGCCTGTGTAAAGTATCTTTTAGAAGGGTCTAGTCCTTCAATAAAACTAACATATACTTTTTCAGAAAAGTCATCGTCTAAATCTTTTGGCGAGTAATGCCCATTACTTAGCATATAGTTGATCACAGAAATTAAGACTTTGTCCTTTTCTGGATCTTTTTCTACAGGAGCTGTGGTGAAGCTCGATAATAATAGGAATAATGTTAAAAATTGAATGGTAATTTTAGATACTCTTTTCATGGTCTTTTCGGTTGTATTTTCAATAGTGTGGCGATACTATTTTCTTCTTGCAAACTACTAAAATTATACCACATAAGCTAGTGCATTTCGATTTTATGATTTTTTTATAAGTTCGTGTAAAATTTTTGTTAAAACACTTTGTGTGGGGTGTTTTCTTGGTTTTTAGCTTGTAAACAAAAAGAGTTTTTTTTTGGTTTAAAAGAAGGTATTCGTTGAAGAAGGTAGTGATAGAACGTACTTAAATTCTTTACAAAATGTTAAAAGGGAAATCATACGAAGTCACTAAAATTATCCTATTTTTGTTTGTGTAAAATGTTAAATATGAAAGAAAGACCTTTAATTTTAGTAACCAATGATGATGGTATTACGGCTCCTGGTATACGAGCTTTGATAGAAGTAATGAATGAAATTGGTGATGTGTTTGTAGTGGCGCCAGATAGTCCTCAAAGTGGTATGGGGCATGCGATTACTGTAGACAGTGTATTGCATTGCAATTCACTCACAGTAGATGAGGGTCCTCAAATAGAATATAGCTGTTCTGGTACGCCAGCAGATTGTGTAAAAATGGCCACGAATAA
>JBELDQ010000150.1:0-5462 GCA_042094215.1 Polaribacter sp.
ATGAGGTAATGACCGGATTCCGTTCAACATTTGGTGGCGCTCAAGAAGTCTTGGGTGTAGAAGCAGATATTACCTGCTTGGGAAAAGTTGTTGGAGGAGGATTTCCGGTAGGAGCTTATGGAGCGAGAAATGAAATTATGGAAATGGTCGCTCCCTTAGGAGGTATGTATCAAGCGGGAACGTTGAGTGGAAATCCTATTGCTATGGCAGCAGGTATTGCAACGTTGACAGAGCTGAAAAAACAACATCCTTATGCTCAATTTAATGCCGTTGCAACAACCATTCAAGATGCGCTACTATCCTCTGCAGAGAAACACGGTGTTGCGGTCACTGTAAATCGTTTTGGTTCTATGATGAATCCATTTTTTACAGAGGTAACGGTGAAAAACTTTGAAGATGCTCAAACTTCTGATACTGATAAATTTGCGGTTTTCTTCTGGGAAATGATGCGCAATGGTGTCTTTTTACCACCTTCACAATATGAAGCATGGTTTTTGTCATCTGCATTGCGTAAAAAAGATCTAGTGAAAATTGAAAATGCAATTGATGCAGCAATGGCTAAAGTGGCTTTGAATGCTGGTTAGTTGCTTCGAAATTCTGCGATCATAACATAAAAAAAACGCGTTTGTGGTAGAGCAATATCTAAGTACAAACAAATTAATAGACACAATAAGAAAATCGAATAGCCAAAGGGCTATTTAAAAGCTAAAAAATGATAAAAAACGATTTATTTTTAAGAGCATTAAAAGGAGAAACAGTAGATCGTCCACCAGTTTGGATGATGCGTCAAGCAGGTAGGTATTTGCCAGAATTTATTAAGATTCGTGAGAAATATGACTTCTTTACACGTTGTAGAACTCCAGAATTGGCCTCAGAAATCACCGTTCAACCAATTCGTAGATACGGAATGGATGCAGCTATTCTATTTTCTGATATTTTGGTGATTCCACAAGCCATGAATATCGAAGTTGAGATGAAACCAAACTTCGGTCCTTATTTGCCAAATCCAATTAGGAATCAGAAAGATTTAGACCGTGTTGTGGTGCCAGATGTGCATACTGAGTTAGGCTATGTAATGGAGGCAATCAAAGCAACGAAAGAAAAGTTAAACGATGAGGTTCCTTTAATCGGTTTTGCGGGTTCTCCTTGGACCATCTTGTGCTATTGTGTGCAGGGGCAAGGGTCTAAAAACTTTGATAAGGCAAAAGAATTGTGCTTCTCAAATCCGGTAGTAGCCCATAGTTTATTGCAGAAAATTACAGACACAACCATTGCTTATTTGAAAGCAAAAGTAGCAGCAGGTGTAAATGCTGTTCAGGTATTTGACTCTTGGGGAGGCATGTTGTCTCCTGTAGATTATCAAGAATTTTCTTGGCAGTACATTCAGCAGATCATTGATGCATTAAAAGACGAGGCACCGGTAATCGCTTTCGGAAAAGGCTGTTGGTTTGCTTTGGATAAAATGTCAAAATCTGGAGCTTCTGCTTTGGGTGTAGATTGGACCTGTTCTGCTCGAAATGCACGTTATTTATCTGGAGGGAATATTACATTGCAAGGGAATTTTGACCCGTCAAGATTGTTGTCGCCACCAGCGGAAATCAAGAGAATGGTTCACCAAATGATCAACGAGTTTGGAAAAGATAAATACATTGTAAATTTAGGACATGGTATTTTGCCAAATATTCCACTAGAAAATGCGAAAGCATTTATTGATGCTGTAAAAGAATATAAGGCATAATATTGGCTTTTTGGAAGCTCATAAAAGGGATGCGGTGTAGGCAGTTAATTCTGTTGTTTGGTTGGTCTTTAAAACACCCACTATGGATGCTTGCAACGCTAAGAGCAACCTCAAGAACGTTGCATATTGTTCAAGAGAAATTTCCGGATATTCACGGTAAAGACAATATCGCAAATGCATTCAGACATGCGCTTTGGAACATGCTTATTGCTTCAAAGTGTTTTCAAATAGAAGGGGATTTAAATTTGGTACTATCTTGGACAAAAAGAGTTGCAGATTGGCATGAAGATTTTTCGCCCAATGCCCCGTTGCCAAAAGCAATGGATTTACATAATAACCAAATTGGTAGAGAACTATTTCGAGAGTGCCAAGGTAAAGATGAGGAGGTGTTGGTAACAATGCTCACATCTCAATTGAAAAGTGCTTTTCAGGTCTCTTCATTAGAAGCGCTAAAACAGTGCCCCGATAATTTAGTTTTTATACATCACGATACTTGATATGCCACATTTTATTTTAGATTGTACACCAGAAGTCTTAGAAATCCAAGATCCACAAAAAACACTTCAAGCGGTTTTTGAAGCTGCTTTTGAAACAGGACTGTTTTCTAGAAATGATATCAAGGTTCGCTTAAATCCCTTTGAGCATTCTTTGGTGCAGGAAGGAAATGCTAATTTTATTCATGTGTTTGGTAACATTATGGAGGGGAGAACAGCCTCTCAGAAGTCAAATTTATCTCAAATGATTGTTGCTAAATTGAATGTGTTATTTCCGGAAGTGCCTATTATTTCCATGAATATAAGAGATTTTACAAAGGAATCGTATTTTAATAAGTCAATGATTTAAAGATGAAAGAACAATTTTTTGCTTACATACAAAAATTACAAGATACTATTACTGCTGAGATAGAGGGCGTCGATGGAGGTGCTGTGTTTCAAGAAGATAATTGGAAAAGACCTGAAGGTGGAGGAGGTAGAACTCGCGTCATCGAAAATGGGAATATCTTTGAAAAAGGAGGTGTGAATATCTCCAAAGTATTTGGAGAGCTACCAGCGTCATTGAGAACGCAATTTGGTGTTGAAGAGGGTGATTTTTTTGCCTGTGGCTTGAGTCTGGTGCTTCATCCTAAGAATCCATTTGTGCCAACTGTACATGCAAATTGGCGTTATTTTGAAATGTATGATGGTAATGGAGCCATTGTAACGCAATGGTTTGGCGGCGGACAAGATCTGACTCCCTATTATTTGTTTGAAGAAGATGCTAAGCATTTTCATACCACATGCAAAGAGGCATGTGATTTGCATGATGCTAGTTTTTATAAAAAGTTTAAGGATACTTGTGATACCTATTTTTGGAACAAACACAGGAATGAAGCTCGTGGCCTAGGTGGTTTATTCTTCGATTATTTGAAAGAAACACCAGCTATTTCTATACAAGATCGCTATGATTTTGTAACCGAAGTTGGGAATCGTTTTTTAAAAAGTTATGTGCCAATTGTTCAGCGAAGAAAAGAGACTGCATATACCAAAGCGCAAAAAGATTGGCAAGAGGTGCGAAGAGGCCGCTATGTTGAGTTCAATTTGGTACACGATCGAGGTACCTTATTTGGATTGAAAACTAATGGCCGTATTGAAAGTATTTTAATGAGTTTGCCTCCAACCGTTCAGTGGGTATATAATCAACAGCCAGAAGAAGGTTCTGAAGAGGCAAAATTATTAGCGGTATTGGCGCATCCAAAAGAATGGGTCTAGGTGCTTATTCTTTTTTTGGTCTTTGATACGAAAACCGTTCAATAGATGTAGGCACCCCATAGCCATCCAAGCCGGTAACAGTTGCAATATTTCCTTTGCTTAGGTCTATAAAGTAGTCTTCTGATAGCATGTCTTCACGAACATATATGTGCTCTACTGAGGCCAAAACCAGGAGTGTTCCGTTTGCTTTGATGGGAACTTCCTCTAAAAACTTCATGCGTATTTGCAAGGGTGCACCTTTTACAAATGGCGCATAGCAGTTGTCTTTGTATTCTTCCTCGAACGTAGTTTTATCAAATTCAGAAATTTCAATCGGATACTTTGCAGAGGTGTGATGCGCATCAGCAATATGTGCTTCGAAAACGGGATTTAGTGTGAAAACACCAGACTCCATAATATTATCATACGTGTTTCTGCGAACTGTAGTCGGACGAAGCACAAAACCATAAATAGCAGGATCCGACCCAAAATGCGTTACGGAACTAAATATGGCTAGGTTCGTGATACCATCCTTTGATTTGGTTGCAATTAAGTTGGCAGATTTATATCCGGTTGCTGAGTTTACAAGATTGATTTTACTTAAATGAGGGAGTTTTTGTATCGCCTCTTTTTCGAATGATATCATAATTTGGCACTGTAATTATTGATTTTTACATGAGTTGCTTTTAAATCGAACATTAAATTGTAGAGACCAAAAAAGGTTCTGTTGATGTAAATGAAATGTTTTGAACCCCGGTTTCCGTTCATTTCCTTTAACTCAGAACTCTTGGCATATTTAGATCCTAACTCTGCAATCGACTCAAAGAATTGTGCATCAGAAAAATCAAATTCGTCTTGGTGAAATGGCTGTGTAAATAAGCTGAGCATTTCGTGGAATAGGTTTTTGAAGAAGACGAGTTCTTCGGGAGAATCATCTTCTCTTAAAATTTCAAGCTCATATAATTTTTTTTCGAAATAGACAGGGTCTTCAATATGCTCTTTTTTTGCCAATTCAAAATACGGAATGTAAAAATCATCAGGAATAGATTTCATACACCCAAAATCAATAACAATTAACTCACCTTCTTTGTTTACTAGAAAATTTCCTGGATGTGGATCTGCATGCACCTTTTTTAGTTGGTGCATTTGAAACATGTAAAAATCCCACAAAGCTTGACCTAGTTTGTTGGAGGTTTCTTGGTCCATTTCTTGACCGGTAAATTCTGAAAGATGAATGCCTTCCATCCAACTCATCGTGAGGATCCTATCTGACGACAACTCTTTATAGTAGGTTGGGAATTTTAAATTAGGAATGTGAGCACAAGCTTCAGCTATTTCTACACTTTGTTTAAATTCTAAAACATAGTTTGTTTCTTCTGTCAACTTATCTTCGACTTCTTGAAAATAGCGGTCTGAATTTTTCCCTTTGATATTGAACATCTTCATGGCAATCGGTTTTACGAGTGCTAAATCTGAAGAAATACTCTTTGCTATTCCCGGATATTGAATTTTTACTGCTAATTTTTCTCCGTTCTTTTCGGCCTGATGCACTTGTCCGATACTTGCCGCATTTACAGAGGTTAAATTGAACGAATCAAACATGTCTGAAGGATGTTTTCCAAAATAATTTTTAAACGATTTAACAACTAAGGGTGCAGATAATGGTGGAACAGAAAATTGAGAAAGTGAAAATTTTTCTACATAAGCTCTAGGCAAAATGCTTTTTTCCATACTCAGCATTTGAGCAACTTTTAAGGCACTTCCTTTCATTGTTTTTAAGCCATTGTAAATGTCTTCTGCATTGGACTCGTTTAAGTTCTCTTGCGCTTTTTCTTCTGATGTGATTAGCTTTTCGCCGTAATATTTTACATAATTGATTCCAACCTTAGCTCCGGTTTGAAACAATTTTGTGGCTCTTTCAATTTTTGATGTAGGAATGCGATCTATTGTTTTCATGCGTAGGTTACATTTTAAAATTCATTCTTTCTTTAAATAAG
>JBELDQ010000151.1:0-3822 GCA_042094215.1 Polaribacter sp.
CAGAGAAGAAAAGCAATCGGACTAGAACCCATACAACAGTATTTGAAAAGGAAGATCAACTATGATTGGACAGTGCCTCAAAAAACGAAATAAATACGATGGACTGACAATCGAAGAATCCCTCATTGCAAGAAGCAGCGAGGGATTTTCTTTTTTAGAATATTGTATCATCGTCATAAAATATGAGTACCTAAAATACAGCAGATCTTTCAGAACTCCGTTATCGGTATTTCAAATGAAAATCGGTATTTTTGCCCTATGAATAGAAAACTGAAATTAATCTGGGACTTTAAAGGTGAAGATGGTTTGGAAACAGCAAAACATCACTGCATTCACTTAAAGGAGTTTGCGGCCCTAGAAAAGCTGCATTATTACGAAATAGATCATACTGAAATCAACGAATTTCATAGTATTGCTTTTGTTACCGTTGACGAAGCAGACATGAAAACATATAGAGATGCATTGCTTCCCCACAGAGGAGAATTGGCAGAATAATCACAAACACAAGAAAAAATGTTTTTAATAAATGCGTTGGCCAAACCAACAAAAAAATCAGAACAATACGATGAGGTCATTGGAGCTTACGTAAGCTTATACATCGATTACAAAGATATTGAAGGCGCTTTTAGACTTGCCAAATACTATATTAAAAGTGAAGGTTGGAAGCTTACCGAATTAGAAGAAGAATACTTCACCCTAGAGGGTACATCTGATGTAGATGAAGAACACCTAGAACTCTATGAGGAAGCACAGGAATATGGCTATGCCCTAATTTTTAATTGCTTCGAAGAAGACGACGAAGCATAACACAATAAACGCTTTTGATATGCTCTTAATGAAAGCATAAAAAAATCAGCTTGACATGTACCAAGCTGATTTTTTTTGAAGGCTCTATAAGAAGTCCACACCTATTCATTCGCGATTGCCGTTGCAGCAATAAATCCGCCAGTCCAAGCATTTTGAAAGTTAAATCCTCCTGTGACTGCATCAATATTTAAGACTTCTCCAACAAAAAATAAGTTGCTGTGCTTTCTGCTTTCAAAACGTTTGAAATTAATTTCTTTGAGATCAATACCACCGGCAGTTACAAATTCTTCCTTAAACGTACTTTTCCCATTGGCATTGAACACTCCTTTGGTTAATTGATTGGCAAGCGCATCTATATGTGCATGACTTAAATCTGCCCACTTAGCACTCTCTAAAATACCTGATGCGGCAACCAAGCGTTCCCACAACCTTCTTGGAATTTCTGTAAATGGAGATTTTAGAAACACCTGTTTTTTTGGCTGTTTCTTTTTTAAATTCAGTAAAACATTTACAATTTTATCAGGGGGTCGAGACAACCAATTTACCTCCACGTTATATTGGTACCCTTTTTCCGCCAAGATTCTAGCTCCAAAAGCAGATAACTTTAAGACAGCTGGCCCGCTCATTCCCCAATGTGTTATCAACAAGGGTCCTGATGCTGTTAGTTTTGTCCCTACAATTTGCACCGTTGCGGATGGAACAGAAATACCCAATAAATCTATAATTCGTTTGTCTTTGATGTTAAAAGTGAATAATGACGGAACAGGTTGCACAACCGTATGATCTAGCGTTTCTACCAATTCCCAAACCTTCTTACTGCTTCCTGCAGCGATGACCAGTGCATCTGCTGTAAAATTCTCATTTTTTGTTGAAACCATCCATTGCTCGCCTTTTTTCTCCACTGCATGAACGCCATGATTTTTCAACACCTTAATACCAAGAGTATCTACTGCCTTTTGAAAACAAGCTATAATTTCTTGCGATGTATTTGCTTCCGGAAATACGCGATTATCAGATTCAATTTTTAGAGGAACTCCACGGTCATCAAACCATTCAAAGGTATCACCGGTCATAAATGTATGAAACGGCCCTAACAACTCTTTCTCTCCTCTCGGGTAAAACTTCACTAATTCTTTAGGCTCAAAACAGGCATGTGTAACATTGCAACGACCACCTCCAGAGATTTTCACCTTCTGCAATACTTCTTTCCCTTTTTCAAGAATTACAATATCAAGGTCCGGGTTTTGTTCTTTGGCATTGATTGCTGTAAAAAAACCAGCTGCTCCTCCTCCTATAATCACTACTTTGTTCATGCTGTTCATTTCTCTGTCCGAATATATTTCTCTCAAATGGAATCGATGCAACCGTATTATAAAATCATTTCTCTGTACGAAAGTACCGTTTCAAACCCTTTTTCTTTAAAATAACTTGGGGTGTCTTCGTTACCCGTTACCAATACAAAATCTCCTCCCCAAGCCCCTAAGCTTTTTACAGCACCAAAATAGGATGGGAATAACTGTTTCTTTACCGGAGCTAGTTGAATAATCGACGCTATCAAGCGTTCATGCTCCTCCATCACTTTTGCTAACCCTGCTGCTGATTTGGCATTTCTAAATTCACTTGACAAATTCGAAATGGCTGCTATTTCTGACTCACTATTTTGGTTGTTCTTTTTGTATTGCGCAATCCCATCTCTACTGTTCTGTTTTTTATTCAAATGCACAAAAAACAATTCTTCATGAAACTGTGGATTAAAGTCAACTTTTGTAACCAAAGGCGCTCCCTCTTTTAACTGGTATATAATAGGCGTATCATTTTGTGCACAAGCAATGTCATATCCACTTCCTGAAAAAGCATTCCAAAGCAAAGCATACCCATCAACACCTGCCCAAGAAGCAATGTTTTGAATGAGTGTTGATGAACTACCCAAGCCCCAATTTCTTGGAAAGGACAAGGTTGTTTTTACCATATATCCTTGCTGCGTTTGTAAAAAATCAGGATTCATTTTTCGCGCAGCACTGAGGATCCCTTGCAGCGTTTCTGCAACAAACTCAGCACTCCCTTCAACATTAGAATTGAAGGTTGCATTTTTTAATCTCAGTTTTGGCAAATCAAAAACAGCCTCAAACCAGCACTCACCGGTATGGGTAAAACTACCCCAAACCAAGTGAGGTTCTTGCAGTGGTGTAATCACAAGATCTTGTCCAAATTTTGTTGGCACAGCCAAAGAAGCAGCGCCATCAAGCACAACATACTCGCCTGTTAGTAATAATTTTCCGTTGCTATAGTATCTATTCATTTTTTTGTTTCCTACGAAGGTCTGTTATTCCTTCCCAATCCTATCGTTCATACCCGACTCGTCATTCCAACAAAGACTCGTCATTCCTGCGAAGGCAGGAATCCACGCTAATCTACTGTATTATTATCATACCAATCTCGTGAAAGATCTAACCATTTTTCATTTTCCTTCTCTATCAATTTAATCTTCCAATTACGCTTCCACTTCTTGAGATTCTTTTCTCTCTTAATTGCCTCATTTACATATTGAAAAACTTCAAAATACATTAATTTAGAAACCCCATACTTTTGAGTAAACCCTTTATTTAATTTTGATTTATGCTCATAGACTCTTCTCTCTAAATTATTAGTCATTCCTATATACAATGTCCCTCTAATCTTGCTTGCTAAGATATAAACATAATATGTATGACTCCTTTTCATTTTTCATTTATTCTTGAGATTCCTGCCTTCGCAGGAATGACGTAACACACAAAAATAGCATTTCATTAAGGAGAAACATAAAAAGTAGCAATGACATTACACGCATACTTTCTATTCACTGTCATTCCTATGAAGGTAAGAATCTACACTAGCCTTGAATACTTCTATCATTTCTCCGAAGGCCCGTCATTAATGCGTAGGCAAGAACTCATATTAATCTTGTTCAGCATTGGCATTTCAGTCAAAGCATGTCATTCCTATGAAGGCAGACCCCACGTTGACATTGATCCGCAT
>JBELDQ010000151.1:3922-5375 GCA_042094215.1 Polaribacter sp.
AGTCAAAGCATGTCATTCCTATGAAGGCAGACCCCACGTTGACATTGATCCGCATTGTCATTCCTGCGAAAGCATGTCATTCCTGCGAAGGCAAGACCCAATGCTCAACTTGCGCTACACCGCTATCCCAATGAAACAATGTCATTCCTGCGAAGGCATGTCATTCCTGCGAAGGCAGGAATCAATTCGCTCCTTTCAACTCCTGATACTTTTCCACTACAGCGCTATGCGTAACCGTTTTCCCTTTAAAATAAGCAACTACCGCCTCTTTCTCTGCCTCATTAGCATTCAGTTGATTTAAAATATTCATCAAATGCATTTTCATATGCCCTTCTTGAATACCGCTGGTGGTTAATGCTCTTAGTGCAGCAAAATTTTGGGCCAGACCCGCTGTTGCAATAATTTGCATCAACTCAGGAGCAGAAGGATTTTGCAATAAATCTAGTGACAATTTTGCCATTGGATGCAAGGCTGTTAAACCTCCTACAGTTCCGAGAGCCAAGGGAATTTCAATCCAAAATCGAAACATGCCATTTGCAATCTCGCAATGTGTTAAGCTGCTATAACGACCCTCCTTGGTTGCATAGGCGTGTGCCCCGGCCTCAATGGCTCTAAAATCATTTCCCGTAGCCAATACAACAGCATCAATTCCATTCATAATTCCTTTGTTATGGGTCACGGCTCTGTATGGCTCTATTTCGGCAATTTTCACTGCTTGTTGAAACTTTTGTGCAAACTGATGAGGATCTGCTCCTCCCAGTTCCTCTATTTTACAAGAAACCTCTGCTCTTACAACACATTCTGGAACATAGTTAGACAAAATACTCATCACAATTTCAATATCCTCCTTTCGAAAGGCCTTTGCAATAGCCTCTAGACAAGAATTGATAAAGTTTGCTCCCATGGAGTCTTTGGTTTCAAAGGTGACATGCAGCTGATAGTAATTGTCCAGTTCAGCTGTTTTATCAACCAAAACAATATCTAAAATACCGCCTCCACGCTTCTCCATGTTTTTGGTAATTGCAGCAGTTGCTGCATACAAATGCTCTTTTTGTTGCTCAAAATAAGTTAACAGTTCATCTTTGTTTCCTTCAAACATAAAATGCACCTGCCCTATTTTTGTAGTACCGATTACTTCCGATTTAAATCCACCACGGGTAGACCAAAATTTAGCAACCAAGGAAGCAGCTGCCACCACAGAGCTTTCTTCAATAACCATAGGAACGGTATAATTTTTTCCGTTGATGATGAAATTCGGAGCAACACCATAAGGCAAATAAAAATTTGAAATGGTATTCTCTATAAAATCATCGTGTAATTGCTGTAATTTTTCGTCAGCATTCCAGTATTGCTGAATCGTATTTATAATTTCTGGCTGAGCACTGAAATAATTTTCAGACAACCATTGGATTTTTTCATTCTTAGAAAGTTTCGAAAATCCTGAAATAATTTT
>JBELDQ010000152.1:0-5331 GCA_042094215.1 Polaribacter sp.
ATTGGCCAGAGACAGCTTATGATGTTATTCCTTTTTTAAAGAGTGCAAATCCGCCGAGTGGGATCAGTCTATTTTATTTTTTATTAGACTTGGGGAGTCTTTGGTTGTATAAAAAGCGACACAAGGTAGCTTGGTCGAGAATGAAACATATCAGGAGAATTTCAGAAATCAACACTGCGTCTGTCTAACGACCTGTGTTGCGTTATAGAGATAGAAATAAAAAAACCTCAAACAGGCTTGTTTGAGGTTTTTTAACTGGTTTAGGGTAAGGGTTATAACCCAAAAGCGGTTTTTACTTTGTCTACATAGTCTAATTTTTCCCAAGTAAAGGTTTCTACTTCCCGAGAGACGGACTCTCCCATAGGATTGGAAAAAGTAACTGTTTTGATTTCTGGATTTCTTCCCATATGACCATATGCCGCAGTTTCAGAATAGATAGGAGTTCTTAATTTTAAACGTTGTTCAATAAAATAAGGACGCATATCAAAAATCGTTTCTACAACTTTGCTAATCTCTCCGTCGGTAAGGTTTAATGTAGATGTTCCGTAAGTTTCAACATTGATACTTGTTGGTTTGGCAACTCCAATCGCGTAAGAAACTTGCACCAGTACCTCTTTGCAAACACCAGCTGCAACCAAGTTTTTTGCAATATGTCTTGTGGCATAGGCTCCAGATCGATCTACTTTAGAAGGATCTTTTCCAGAAAAAGCGCCACCTCCATGTGCTCCTTTACCACCATAGGTATCCACAATAATTTTACGACCTGTTAATCCGGTATCTCCATGAGGTCCCCCAATAACAAAGGTTCCAGTAGGGTTGATGTGGTAGGTAATTTTATCTGTAAACAATACCTGAATGTGCGCAGGTAACTTTGCGATCACTCTCGGGATTAGGATATTTTTAATATCTGCTTGAATCTTTCTTAACATGACTTCCTCGCTTTCGTTAAAGTCATCGTGCTGTGTAGAGACAACAATAGCATCAATTCGCTGCGGTACATTGTCATCAGAATATTCAATAGTTACCTGAGATTTTGCATCCGGGCGCAAGTAGGTAATGTCTTTATTTTCACGTCTTAATTCAGCCAATTCAATCAATAAACGGTGCGAGAGCTCTAAAGCCAATGGCATGTAGTTTTCAGTTTCATCTGTAGCATAACCAAACATCATTCCCTGATCGCCTGCTCCTTGTTCCTCTTTGTTTGCTTTATCAACTCCTTGATTGATGTCTGGAGATTGTTCATGAATTGCAGAGAAAACTCCACAAGAACTTCCATCGAACATGTACTCGCTTTTGGTATATCCAATTTTGTTGATTACATCTCTTGCAATTTTTTGGACATCTAAGTAGGTTTTAGATTTTACTTCTCCAGCTAATACCACTTGACCAGTAGTAACTAAAGTTTCACATGCTACTTTAGATTCGCAATCAAAAGCTAAAAAATTATCGATTAGTGCATCAGAAATTTGATCTGCTACTTTATCTGGGTGACCTTCTGAAACAGATTCAGAGGTAAATAAATAGGACATAGTATTCTTGTTTATGTATGATTGGGAAAATAAAAATAGATTGCTCGTCGCTAAAAGAAGTAGATAATTACTGCTTTAGCATTTTTTTTTAGAGGTTGCAATCAGTTCAAATTTTTCCTCGAAATATCGACTGCAAATGTAAGGCTAAAATTACTATTAAAAAATCATTTTTATTAAAAAAAAGCGTTCAGAATAATTCCGATTTTCATCATAATATGCTGATTAAGAATAAAAAAAAATTAAAATAAATTAGGATATTAAAAAATTCTTACTGAATATTTGTCCTCAGAAAGTTCATAACTTATTGACAATGTTATCAAGAAAGGCGGAGGGATTAGACCCAATGAAGCCTTAGCAACCCTTTACACTTAGTAAAGAAGGTGCTAAATTCTACTTAACAACCGATCCATTTATCGGTGTTGGATAGATAACTCAAACAAACAAGTACTCATCTGTACATGTTGTATTCTTTTTAACATTTTTCTAGTAGGTACGTCAAGAATATTGATGCATTTGACTTTTGGTTTAATCTTTTATTAACTCAAAAAAAAGAAAAATGAGTACACAGAAATTTGCAACCAATGCGTTGCATGCCGGACATGATGTTCAGCAAAATGGAGGAACTAGAGCAGTTCCTATTTATCAATCTACTGCCTATGTGTTTAATAACTCTGAGCATGCTGCAAATCTATTTGCATTGACAGAGCCGGGGAATATTTACACACGAATTAACAATCCGACGAATGCTATTTTAGAAAAGCGTTTGGCTGTTTTAGAGGGGGGAATTGCATCAGTCGTGACGGCATCAGGCACCTCAGCAATTGCTACGACGCTCTTGACTTTGTTGAAAGCTGGAGATCATATCGTGGCTTCTAATAGCTTGTATGGAGGTACCTATAACTTGCTTAATGTAACATTACCAAGACACGGTATCACTACCACTTTTGTAGATCCGTCAAATCCAGAAAATTTTAAAAGAGCTGCTAAAGAAAATACACGTGTATTTTTTATCGAGTCTTTAGGAAATCCAAAGTTAGACGTATTAGATATTGAGGCAATAGCAATCGAAGCGAAAGGGAGTAAAATCCCCTTAATTGTAGACAATACGGTGGCTACTCCATCTTTGTTGAATCCTATACAGCATGGCGCGAATATTGTCATCCATTCTCTTACAAAGTATATCAATGGAAACGGAACAGCCTTGGGAGGAGTGATTATTGATGCGGGTACTTTTGATTGGGGAAATGGTAAATTTCCAGAATTTACAGAGCCATCAGCAGGATATCACGGATTGGTATATCACGAGGTGTTGAAAGAAGCAGCTTTTATAGCAAAAGTTCGAATTGAGGGATTGAGAGATTATGGAGCAGCGTTGAGTCCATTCAATGCTTTTCAAATTATTCAAGGATTGGAAACTTTAGAAATTCGCGTCAAACAGCATAGTAAGAATGCTTTGGCGTTAGCATCTTGGCTAGCAGATCAAAAAGAAGTAGCATGGGTGAATTACCCTGGTCTACCAACAAGTGATTACAAAGCATTAGCAGATGTATATTTGCCTAATGGACAAGGTGGTATTGTCACTTTTGGTCTAAAGGGAGGGTTTGAATCAGCAAAGAAAGTGGCAGATGCAACAGCTGTTTTTTCTCTTTTGGCGAATATTGGAGACACCAAATCATTGATTATTCATCCGGCAAGTACTACACATCAGCAATTGATTGATGCAGAGCAAGAGGCAAGTGGGGTCACCAAAGATCTCATCCGTTTGTCTGTAGGGCTGGAAGATATAGATGATTTAAAATCAGATTTAGAAAAAGCTTTTGCGAAGATTTCGAACGCAGTGTTAGTCTAGCTAGCGAGCAAATTGATGAGATAAAAGAACGTGTCATGAAGACTAATATGTCCTTTATAACGATTCCTAGTTACATCACAGAAAGTGGTGCTCAATTTCATGATATTCAATTGAGTTATCGATTGTTTGGAAAAGAATTGGGTACCGCACCTGCGGTGTTAGTGAACCATGCATTAACAGGGAACTGCAATGTTACTGGAAAAGATGGTTGGTGGAAAGACTTAATTGGTGCTGGTAAAGCTATAGATACAGGCCTATATACAATAGTAGCATTCAATATTCCGGGGAATGGTTTTGATGGTTTTATCATTGATGCCTATCAAAGTTTTGTAGCTAGAGACATGGCGAGACTCTTTTTAATAGGATTGGAATTTTTGAGTATTTCAAGATTATTTGCTCTCATTGGTGGGTCTTTGGGAGGTGGAATTGCCTGGGAGATGGTCATCTTATCTCCAAAAATAACAGCACATTTTATTCCTGTGGCAACAGATTGGAAGTCTACAGATTGGTTGATTGCGAATTGTCAAGTGCAAGAGCAGTTCTTGTGCAACTCGACCAACCCAGTGCATGATGCACGAATGCATGCCATGCTATGTTATCGTACACCAATATCTTTTAAACAACGTTTTCAGCGCTCAAAAAATAATACTGTAAATAGGTTTAATGTGGAAAGTTGGTTGTTTCATCATGGAAGTAAATTGCAAAAACGTTTTCAGCTGGCATCTTATAAATTGATGAACCAGTTGTTGAGGTCTATAGATGTAACCAATAATGGTAAAAAGAGCATGGATGTATTAAATGCTATTGATGCTAGTATTCATATTGTTGCTGTGAATTCGGACTTGTTTTTTACAGCGGAAGAAAATATAGAAACGTATCAAGAACTATCGATTTTGAAAAAAAATGTGAGTTATAACGAGATACAGTCAGTGCATGGGCATGATGCTTTTTTAATAGAACATGCACAATTGCAAAAAATGATAGCACCTATTTTTAATGAACAATAAAATGGAAGTAATTAAATACGAAGAGGCTTCTTTAAACCTTGAGAAAGAAGTGAAAAATAATAAGGTTAAACAAATACATCTAGCTGTATTTGGTGTGGGGTCAGTTGGAAGTATTTTCGTAAGCCAAGTAATGTCGGATGCAACATTAGTAGTAAAAAGAGCGAACATTGAATTATGCATATTTGCCATAGCAAATTCCTCAAAAGTGATTTTGAGTAGTGTTGGGTTTTCAGAAAATTGGGACCACCATTTGAATAAGAGTGGGACTGCGTATGTATCTATTGATGTAGTGCTAAGATTTGCTAGAGAACATCAGTTGCAAAACTTAATAGCTGTAGATAATACAGCCAGTCTCGACTTTGTTGCGAATTATGGTGCATTTATAAAGAACGGTTTCGATTTGGTTTCATCAAATAAGATAGCGAACACGCTTTCGTATTCTTCTTATGTAAAATTGAGGGAAATCTTAAAGGGAAATCAAAAGTTATATGCATATGAGACAAATGTTGGCGCAGGCCTTCCCTTAATTCATACATTGAGATTATTACACGAGTCCGGGGATAGAATTACACGTGTTAGAGGTGTTTTTTCGGGGTCATTAAGTTATTTATTTAATACATTTTCATCGCAAAAGTGCACCTTTTCAGAGGTGTTAAAAGAGGCGGTTGAAAAAGGATTTACAGAGCCAGATCCGCGAGAAGATTTGTGTGGAAATGATGTTGCTCGAAAATTACTGATTTTAGCAAGAGAATTGGGGATGGAGAATGAGTATGAAGATGTAAAAATTGAAAATTTGATTCCTATTGAACATAGAGATGGAGATTTAGAATTATTTTTGTCAAGTCTAGAAAAAATGAATGCCTTATTTCTCGAAAAGAAAGAAGCGCAGGCACCAGGTCATGTGCTCAGATATGTTGGAGAGTTATCAGGAGGTGTGCTAGAAGGT
>JBELDQ010000153.1:0-5326 GCA_042094215.1 Polaribacter sp.
CTAGAAAAAGGAGTACACCAAGAATTGCTTGCACTGGTGTTAAGGTTTTACCGATAATTTGATACAATCCCGTTCCTGTGATTCCGCCGTAGAGAAGGATGAAATGAATCACATAAATAGACAAGGTTTTTTGGCCAATTTTTAAAATGAATGCTTGTTTCAAATAGGACTCAGCTGCATAGAAGAGCGCAAATAACACCAATACATTTCCGAGTCTAGAAAAGAGGTAATTGTAATAGGCAACTTCTTTAAGAAGTGTTACATCTAGCACATTATACAGAGTCATCAAAAGCCAAGAAGATTTTAGCATCAAAAAGAGACCAATACTAACAAATAGAAATACGAGTACAGGTTTAAAACGATGGCGTGCTAGATAGCGATGGAATAATGTTGCGATAAAAGCACCAAAAGCCACATAGCCAAACCAGGGTAAAAGTGTAAATATAGAACCATTGGTTTTACTGACATAATTTGACAGAAATATGGGGATATGTGGCAGTTCTAAAAATCGATATAACGGCTCAGTAATGAAAATGGACACACCTAAAACCAACATTAAAATTGAAAAATAGAATGTTTTTCTGAAAATCAGTTGATAGCTAATAACAAGCGCTATCAATGAGAGTCCAATGCACTGCAATACATCGATTATAAATATAGAATTATAAAATTTACCGTTAAGCCAGTCAAAAATATTTATCCGTAATACATAGCCAATGCCTATGAGCATCATTCCTCTAATAAGGCCTTTTCGCATGCGTTTTTCTAATGTTCCACGCTGTTTCGCTTTGAGTAACAAGTAGGTAAAGATCAAACCTGAAATAGTGAAAAATATTGGAGCGGTAATGCCTCTAAAATAGTTCCAAACTTGGAAAAAGATATTGGATGCATCCCTATAAGAAGGGGCTAACAAGGTATGTATAAAATGCCCTTGCAACATCATTAAAATAGCAAATGCTCGCACAGCATCGATAAAATAAAGGCGGTTTCCTTTCAT
The DNA here is from genome assembly GCA_042094215.1 of Polaribacter sp. Classification (GTDB taxonomy): domain Bacteria; phylum Bacteroidota; class Bacteroidia; order Flavobacteriales; family Flavobacteriaceae; genus Polaribacter. Next base: position 998 of record JBELDQ010000153.1, read on the forward strand.
CTTGGAATATATTGTTGGCAAATGTACTACTTCGTTAGTGAATTTGAAACTTCTGATTTTTGAAAGTTTATCTAGCTGTAAGACGAGCCTTGTTGTTGTGCTTGCTAGGTGTTTCTTTACTAAATTTTTCAATGATTGCTCTCTTGCTTCCTGTCATTTTGTGCTATACTGGATATATTCAATTTCTAAATATCCAAGTTTTACAATTAATAAAATCGTTTTTATGATTGATCATGCACTATTTTGTTTTGAGAAATTTAACATAATTAAAGTCAGGAATTAGTATCTTGTCCTATCAAGTTGAATCTTTTTTAATGAGAAAAATCCAGCCACAAAAGCCCCATAAATTGAACTGTTTTACTCTATGTTGTCTGCTTCTTTTCGGTTTGCAGCTGCAGGCTCAAGAGGTGCCTCCAATTACTAATTTTACACCTAAAGATTACAATGGTGAGTCACAAAATTGGTCCATTTCACAAGCAAAAGAAGGTGAATTGTTTGTTGCTAATAATTTAGGACTTCTCGAGTTTAATGGTGCAGAATGGAAATTGTATCCTTCTCCAAATAAGACCATCATGCGATCTGTGCATGTGATTGATGATAGTATATTTACGGGTTTTTATATGGACTTTGGGTATTGGTCTCGAAATACCTTCGGTGAATTAGAATATACTTCTTTAGTGCAAAAACATGAGATTCCCATTTTAGAAGATGAGCAATTTTGGAATATAACCCAGTTTGAAGAATGGATATTATTTCAGTCTTTACAGCGCATTTATTTTTTTAATACGAGAACAAAAACCTATCAAATAGTAGCTTCTGATGTGAAGATTACAAAAATGTTTCGTGTTGATGGAAAGCTTTATTTTCAAAAACTGAGTGAAGGATTGTTTACGATTGAAAATGGAACATCTCGCCTAGTCTCAGGTGCACGGATCTTTAAAGAAGAAGATATTATAAATATGCATCTTATCAAGAATCAACTGACGATACTGACAAGTTTGACCGGTTTTGTGCGTTTGGAAAATAAAAAAATCCAATCTTGGAAGGAAGCGAATGTGCATCTAGCGAAGAACAAAATATACAATAGTATCCAACTTAAAAATGGAGGCTTTGCCATTGGAACAATTTCCAATGGTGTTCTTTTTTTAACTGTAGATGGCGCATTGGAGTATCAAATCTCAAAAACACATGGTTTAAATAACAATACAGTATTGTCTCTTTTTGAAGATCTCAACGGTGCTGTGTGGTTAGGATTAGATAATGGAATTAGCAGTGTTAATAGGAGTTCAAGCAGTAGAGTATTTAAAGAAGTCGGAGGTACTCTAGGTGCAGTATATGCAACCCAAGTTTTTAGAGAAAATTTGTATGTTGGAACCAATCAAGGTTTGTTTGTGAAACCGTATAAGTCCAATGAGAAGTTTGAAATGATTGAAGGAACTCAAGGACAAGTTTGGAGTTTGCGGGTAATTGATGAAGCACTTTTTTGTGGTCATGATAAGGGGACACTAATTTTTAAAAATAAGAAAATAGTCAATCGTATTGACATTCAAGGGACCTGGGATGTGAAAAAAATTGACAATCGTACACTCTTACAAGGGAACTATTCAGGTTTACATGTACTTGAAAAAAATAACAAACGCTGGCGGTTGAAACATAAAATCGAAGGATTTAACAGTTCGAGTAGGTCATTCGAAGTGTTAAACGAAAAAATGCTTTTTGTAAATCATGAATACAAAGGTGTTTATAAGCTCGAAGTAGATGAAAACTTTAAAAATATCACAAGTATTTCAAAAGATTCGATGGTTGGAAAAGGCTTGCATTCTAATATCATAAAATACCGAAATTCTATTTATTATGCAGATCAGAAAGGAGTTTTTAAATATGATGTGTCCAAAGAAGTTTTCCAAAAAGATACACTTTTGAGCCAGCTTTATACGCGTGAAAATTATACCACAGGTAAATTGGTTTATGATGAAAAGAATGATGTGCTTTGGGGCTTTTCTAAGAAATATATAAGCTATGCAAAGCCTTCAGCAGTGAATCAAACCATACGTATAAAACGGATTCCTATTTCTGAGGACTTAAGAAAGTCAGCACAAGGGTTTGAGAATTTGTCCATTCATAATAACGATGAAGTATTAGGGATTAATAATGGATATATCCTTTTAAATATGAATGCCAATACCAATCGAGCAGTTGGAAATAAAATCAAAATAAATACTGTAAAGGTGAATGCACTTGGTAAGCGAGAGCAGCAGAAAAATGTTGAGTTACAAGGCATTTTTTCTCATACTAAAAATACAATCTCGTTTCGATATAATGTTGCAGGGCTAACGAAAGACATTAATGTGGAGTATCAATACAAACTGGAAGGCTACACGGATACATGGAGTTCATGGTCTGTGAGTCCTGCTATGCATTTCGATAACCTTCCCAAAGGTAAAAACTATGTGTTTAAAGTGAGAGCAAAAATTGGAAATGTATCATTTACGAATGGAGACTCTTATTCATTCAGAATCGAGAACCCGTGGTATTTAACAGATATGGCTATTGTTTCGTATGCGTTCTTGCTGTTGTTTGTCTTATTTGTAATTGATAGAGTGTATAGAACCTATTACAGAAGACAACGAAGACGTTTGTTGGAAAAACAAGAAAAAGATTTTGCTTTACAAGCATTGGCTAGTGAAAAAGAATTAATACAATCGAGAAACGAGCAATTACAGGCAGATATTGAAGGCAAAAGCAGAGAGTTGGCTACTTCTACCATGAGTATTATAAAAAAGAATGAATTGTTAGGAAGTATTAAAAAAGCATTGCACGATGAAGGAGTGCTTGGAGTCAAGTCTGTTGTGAAGATTATTGATAAAAATTTAAACAATACAGATGATTGGCAAATGTTTAAAGATGCGTTTAACAGCGCAGATAAAGATTTCATAAAACAGCTAAAGTCATTGCATACAAATTTAACCCCAAATGATTTGCGATTGTGTGCTTATCTAAGATTGAATTTAGCATCAAAAGAAATTGCACCACTTTTAAATATCTCTTCTAAAAGTGTAGAAGTAAAACGATATCGATTGCGTAAAAAAATGAATTTGGGGCCTGATGATGGGCTTACAGATTATATTTTAAAGATCTAAGACCACTACAATATCATTTACAAGACAAAATAACCACTACAACACCACTACATCTCTCGTTTGTTGTTATGTAATTGTAAATTTAACATTCCTTTTTCGTAAGGTAATTACACATTTTTTTCTTGTTTTATTGCAGTGTATGATTTTTGTAGTGTGTCTTTTTAGGGATTTCGCAATTATTCATTCTTAAATTTATGAAAAATTAAAAACCCGTTTTATGAGAAAACAAATATCACTTTTTATTTTCCTCTTGGCCACGGTGTATTCATTCGGACAAAATATTACCGTGAAAGGAGTAATTACCGATGGATCAACTGGAGATCCTTTGCCAGGAGTAAATATTATTGTCAAGAATGCAACCATTGGAACACAATCTGATTTTGATGGGAACTATACCTTAGCAGATGTGCCTAAAGGAGCTGTACTAGTATACAGCTTTGTGGGATATGTCACTAAGGAGGTAACAGCAGATAACACAACGCTCAATGTAAGTATGAGCGAAGATGCTCAACAATTAGATGAGGTGGTTATTGTTGGATATGGAAAGCAGAAGAAAAAAGATGTTACAGGTGCTGTTTCTCTTATAGGAGAGGAAACCTTGGATGTTTTGAAACCTATTGATGCGACCACAGCACTGCAAGGAACAAGTTCTGGAGTTGCTGTGAACTTATCATCAGGTGCGCCAGGAGCTAAAGTAAATATCTTAATTAGAGGTATTAGTTCCAATACAAACAATCAGCCATTAACCATAGTCGATGGGTATCAAGGTGATTTGAACAGTATCAATCCAAATGATATTGAATCTATTACCGTTTTAAAAGATGCACAAGCTGCTATTTATGGAATCAAAGGGGCAAACGGAGTGGTTTTGGTGACCACTAAAATTGGAAGAAAAAATAAAGCGCCAACCATAAAATATGATACCTATGCCGCTTTGCAACAAACAACTCGCAAACTCAAGTATTTAAATGCTACTGAGTATGCCCTCGTATTGAATGAGTCATACGCAGCCAGTGGTCAGCCACTTCCTTTTACCAATATTAATGAGTTAGGGAAAGGGATCAATTGGCAAGATGAATTGTTTAACAATGCTATGTTGATGAATCATAACATCAGTTTATCTGGTGGAGGTGAAAATGTAAATTATTTTATTAGTGCTTCGCGTACGGAGCAAGATGGAATCATTGCA
>JBELDQ010000154.1:0-5249 GCA_042094215.1 Polaribacter sp.
GTTTATTTAGAACACAACAACTAAAATGAAGCAATTAAGCGTAGACCATTTATTAGGCATAAAATATCTCAACAAGAATGATATTGATCTTATTTTTGAAACTGCCGATCATTTTAAAGAAGTCATAAATAGACCCATAAAGAAAGTCCCATCTCTTAGAGATATTACCATTGCCAATTTGTTTTTTGAGAATAGCACAAGAACAAAACTTTCTTTTGAATTAGCAGAAAAAAGATTATCAGCAGACATCATTAACTTTTCGGCAAGCCAATCTTCAGTAAAAAAAGGAGAAACCTTAATAGATACCGTAAACAATATTTTATCAATGAAAGTTGATATTGTTGTCATGCGTCATCCAAATGTGGGTGCTGGCGTCTTCTTATCAAAACATGTGGATGCAAAAATTATCAATGCAGGTGATGGCACACACGAGCATCCTACCCAAGCCTTATTAGATTCATATTCGATTAGAGAAAAACTAGGCACTGTAAAAGGGAAAAAGATTGTTATTGTTGGAGATATTCTCCATTCTAGAGTTGCACTTTCAAACATTTTTGCACTGCAGTTGCAAGGAGCCAAAGTAAAGGTATGCGGTCCTACAACCTTGCTCCCTAAATACATTAGCAGCTTGGGAGTGGAAGTAGAAACCAACTTAAAAAAAGCACTAGATTGGTGCGATGTAGCAAACGTTTTAAGAGTACAACACGAGCGAATGGATGTAAAATACTTCCCATCAACAAGAGAGTATACGCAGCTTTTCGGCATCAATCAACAGGTTTTAGACAGTCTAGACAAAAAGATTGTCATCATGCATCCGGGACCAATAAATAGAGGTGTAGAAATAACGAGTGATGTTGCAGACTCTCAGAACTCAATCATTTTAAATCAGGTTGAAAATGGAGTTGCCGTAAGAATGGCTGTCATTTATCTTTTAGCTCAACAAATTAAGAGATAGTTTCTAATAATTCGAAAAGAACAAGAACACTATGGAAATTGAAAACGAAAAAAATCACATCCTAATAAAGGCAACAGAAAAGACTTTTAAAGAATTTTACAGCGCTTTTGTGCATCAGGGTTTACACAAGGTAAGTACGCACAAAATTGTCCAGTTTTCTAATAATATGGATCTAGTAGCATCGAATATCGCTCTATTTTTATCTGTAGCCAATGAACACAAAAAAAGTGGCATCTCTTTTGTAGTAATTTGTAACGGAATTGCTATTGATGAAATCCCTGATGAAATCAATGTTGTTCCTTCAGTAACAGAAGCTGAAGATCTATTAGAAATGGAAGCTATTGAGCGTGATTTAGGTTTTTAAAATAGTATAAAAATGATCGTTGTATTCCTTTTATCTATTTTTTCAGTGGCTCAATCGATTAGTTTCGTAAGAAATATACAATCACAATACATGAGTATCAGTATATGGGTTTAGAACTAACAATTTTAGGGTGTCACTCTGCAACACCAAGAGCAAATGCGTATCCAACCTCTCAATATCTCGAGATCAACAATCGTCATTTTTTAATTGATTGTGGAGAAGGTACACAGCGTCAAATGCGCAAACATAAAGTTGGTTTTTCAAAAATCAACCATATCTTTATTTCTCATTTGCATGGAGACCATTTCTTTGGATTGATTGGCTTAATTTCTACTTTCGGAATTTTAAGTAGAGAAAAAGAATTGCATATTTATGGTCCCAAAGGCATAAAAGAAGTAACCACCCTGCAGCTGAAAATTTCTAAATCCTATTCCAAATTCGACATCATCTATCATGAATTGACCTCTAAAAAAAGTGAAGTGATTTTTGAAGACGATAAAGTAACGGTCACCACCATTCCACTCAGTCATAGAGTCTACACAAACGGCTATCTTTTTCGAGAAAAACAACAGCACAAAAAGTTACATATCGAAAACATTCGTCAATACCCGGAAATTGAGCGATGTGATTACCATCATATCAAGGCCGGGAAAGATATCGTTTTAGAAAATGGAGAACTCGTTACAAATGAAGAGTTAACCTTGCCTCCACCACCGGCAAAAAGTTATGCTTTTTGTAGCGACACTTCTTATAAAGAAGACATTGTTCCAATCATAGAAAAAGTAGACCTGCTATACCATGAAGCTACATTTTTACATGACCGAGCAGATTTGGCACAAAAAACAAAGCATTCTACTGCAAAACAAGCAGCACAAATTGCCTTAAAAGCAGATGTAAACCAACTCATAATAGGACATTTTTCAAGCAGATATAAAGACATTAATGTCTTCAAAAATGAAGCTTCATCAACATTTAAGAATGTTATTTTAGCAGAGGCTGGAAAAAAAATAGCAATTTAAAACAGCGAGGAAAAGGCTAGTTTTGGGTACATTCTAATCAAAACCGGAGGAAGCACTCACAAACATTTTAATGGCAGGAGTTTCTGGTAAAGTGTAAGTTACGCCGTTTCTCTATCCGTATTGATTTGTTGCTAATAGCACTAATGTGCAGGCGAGGTCCACCTCAATACCATGTTCTTTTAGCAACGCTATAAATTCTTTATTTTCTGTACCCGGATTGAAAATCACACGCTTTGGCTGCAATTCGATAATATAATTATAATACGCTTCTTGCCTAGCAGGATTCAAATAAAGTGTTACTGTGTGCAAGTTTTTATAGTCCTTTTTCCCTGTCTCAATTGGCACATCTAAAATACGTCCCTCCCTAGCTCCAATAGCAAAAGTTTCAACCTCAGATGCTCTTAATTTTCGAACAGCTTTGTTTGAGTATCTATTTTCATTCACTGATGCTCCGATGACTAAGGTAGCTGTATTCATGTGTTAATAATACGTTAAAGGTTCTTATATATGGTAACAAAGATAAACAATCAAACGTCTATTCAACGTAAAACAAAATAACAGAAGACATTTATGAAACATGTAATACTCTTTTTTTTAGTAGCGATAAGCATTCATGCTAATGCCCAAGAAGCTAAAAATAATTCATTGAGAATCGGAACAATTACGGGGAAAGTGATAGACCAAACATCGAAAGAAGCCCTACCTTATGTAAATATCGTCATTAAAGACGCAAGCAAAAAAATCATTACCGGAGGTATCACCTCATTGGATGGTGAATTTAAAATTAAAAATATTCCACAAAAAATAAGCATTGTAGAAATTCAATTTATTGGATATAAAACATTTTCTAGAGAGATCAACATCAGTGCTCAAAATAAAAAAATCAATTTAGGCATCGTTTCACTAGCAGAAGATGCAACCACTTTAGACGAAGTTGAAATTAGAGCAGAGACCTCTACTGTACTTCAAAGGGTAGATCGAAAAGTAATCAATGTTGGTAAAGATCTAACTTCGGTTGGAGCAACTGCCTCTGAACTATTAAACAATGTGCAATCGGTAAGTGTAGATAGTCAGTCTGGTGCTATTAGTTTGCGTGGAAATGAGAATGTACGTGTTTTAGTTGACGGAAAACCATCAAATATTCCTTCTGCTCAATTATTAAAACAATTGCCATCTACATCCATCAAGAGTGTAGAATTAATTACCAATCCATCGGCAAAATACAATCCAGAGGGCATGAGTGGTATTATCAATATCATTTTAAATAAAAGTGCAAATACGGGTTTTAATGGATCTCTTAATACCGGTGTAGAAGCAGGACATTACGTGCGATACAATGCCTCCACAAACATGAACTATAAAACAGGAAAAGTAAACTTCTTTGGAAACTACGGCTATAATGGCGGCGATCGACATAATATGGGGTATGTAAACAGACCAAATGTGAATAACCAAGATTTCGTTTTTGTTGACGATAATCAATCTCATTTACTAAAAATAGGGGCGGACATCTATTTAGATAGCAAGAATACACTCTCTTTTTATACCACCCAAAACTGGTCTAACAATACATCGAATGGCGTTGCCACCATAAGTGACAATACTGGAAGTATTCTGAATCGTTCGCCAAACATGCAAGATAGAGAAAGTTCAAATCAAACCTACAATTTCAATTTCAAGCACGACTTTGATAAAAAAGGACACCACATAGAATTTGAAGCAACCTATTCTAAAAATGATTCACCTCAGCAACTAGAAAACAGTGAATTAACCGATCTTACAGATGGGCGCTTCAACTATTTCAATAGCATTGAAAACAATAGAGAAAATACACTTATCAACTTGGACTATACAAACCCTATTTCAAAAGAAGGAAAATTAGAATTAGGTATTGAGTACAGAGTCAATACAACAGACAACACCAATATCACCAATCAAGTAGGCTTCAGTAACTCTTCATTTTCTTACGATAGAGACATCTACTCTGCCTATGCGAATTACGGACATTCTTTTGGAAAGTTAACCATGCAAGCTGGTGCACGTTTTGAATACTACGAAATTCAAGGAATATTTAACCAAGTAGGGCAAGAAACAGCGACGGTTAACGACGATATATTTACGGTATACCCCTCTGTCTTCTTTACGTATAACCCTTCGGATAAAAATCAATGGCAATTTAGTTATAGTAGAAGAGTTGACAGGCCTGGTATTCAGCAAGTCAATCCTATTAGAGAATGGAGTACTCCATTGATTACATCAGTAGGAAACCCTGATCTTGTTCCGCAATTCACGAACTCTTTGGAACTGAATTACACGAGAAATATCAAAGGGGGATCGGTGACTTTTGGAACCTTTTACAGAAATGTGAATGATGTTATTAACCGAGCTACCTTTAGAGACCCTAATGACCCTTCAAATGTAAGACAAATTATTACTTATAACAATTTTGATGATACTAGCGCATATGGTATCGAAGCATCTAGCAATTACAAAATTGCGTCATGGTGGAGAGCAAATGCGAGTATGGACTTTTATTCTCAGAAGCAATTCGGAACTATTGATATAAACAATGCATCAACAACGACTAGCGAGGTTACTGCCGAAGTATTTAACGCAAGAATTAGCAATAGCTTTAAAGTTAGTAACAGCATGCGTTTACAATTATCTGCGATGTACAGAGGCGCTCAAAAAGATATTCAATGGAATGTAAAATCGATGAAAATGGTGAATTTAGGTGCCAACTTAAGTGTACTTGAAAACAAAGGGAATGTTACCTTTAGAGTCAATGACATCTTTAACAATATGAGATTTAAATTTGACGCTACAAATCCTTTTGTGCAAAACGGACAGTTTAACTGGGAAAGTAGAACTGCCTATATTGGATTTAACTACAGATTTGGTGGTGGAAAAA
>JBELDQ010000155.1:0-5216 GCA_042094215.1 Polaribacter sp.
TCTTAAAGCCAACACTGCTGCATTGATTTTTACATAAAAATAAAGGAGGTCAAAAAGACTTCAAATTGTACTAGTTCTGTTGATTAACAATCTAATAGGTACTTTGACTTTGACTAGAACAGTTTTCAAATAATGAAACTATTTCTGAATCAACTTTAGAAAAAAGAAATCTCTCTAGTGAATAAAAAGAAACCCACGTTGCTATGGCTCCTCGTAATGACGGTTGTATCTTAGCTTTATATGTATCATAAATCTTACAACACCATAAAGACCCCGTAATGCAATGTCTTAAAGCCTCACTTTTTCTTAATAAAACGTTATAAAAATCAAGCCTACCGATAGTAGCAAATCGCAGCGCTGTTCGGAATGACTACCCCATATACTAAACAACTAAATCAACACACATATCGCCATAAAAATCAGCGCTAGTGAAACGAATACAGATCTTATGAATTTCCAAAAAACTTACTATACCATGGTGTTTTTTCTTCACTCGCACCATAACCATAACCATAGCCATAACCTCCGTAGCCATAGCCTTTCTTCATGTTGACATCATTCAAAACAACGGCCATATTTGGAAGTCGTTTTTCATTGTAGAGATTTTGTGGAATTTCCAACAAACGCTTGTCCAAATAATTGGCACGCACCACATACACAAACATATCTGCATATTTAGAGATGAGCATGGTATCTGTTACCAAGTTCACAGGGGCTGTATCCACAATAATATAATCATAGGTCTTTCTTAAGGTCGCAAATACCTCCGCTACACGTGCACTCATCAACAATTCTGCAGGGTTTGGAGGAATCAAACCAGAGGCAATAATATCTACTCCTTTTAACTGCTCTGTCTGAAAAATCAAATCCTTGAGTTCAAGACTACTATCAGAAATAAAATTACTCACTCCTTTTCTATTGGGTAGCCCTAGATATTCGGTTACCTTCGGTGCTCGCAAGTCCATTCCTAAGAGAATTACCTTCTTACCCGAAACTGCCAAGGTACTTGCCATATTTAATGAGGTAAACGACTTTCCTTCTCCACTAATTGTAGAGGTTAAAAATACCGTTTTAGAAGGACTCTCAATGCTAGAAAGTATAAAATCTAAATTGGTACGCATCAAGCGAAAGGATTCTGCTGCACTGCTTCGCGTATTTCCATTCATCACCAAACGCTCTTTGTCTTCAGTTCTTGGAACACTTCCTATAAATGGAATATTCAATTGAGCAAGTAGCTCTTTTTTAGAATGTATCTTAGAATCTAATAGATCTCTTATATAAATTACTATAAATGGCAGAAGTACTCCAATCAGTAAGGCTGCTAAATAGATAATGTTTCGCTTTGGAGCAATTGGAATATTGCTCCCATATGCCTTATCAATGATCTTTGCATTGGCCACAGTCACTGCCAACGAAATGGCTGTTTCTTCCTTCTTTTTTAGCAGGTAGGCATAGAGTTCAGAGGTAATTTCCTGCTGCAATCGAATCTTTCCTAGTTCCAATTCCTGCAAAGGAATGCCAGAAATCTTTGCCTTTATCTTTTGCGACTCCACGTACAACTGCGCCAAAGTCAATTCAATCCCTTTTTTAGCTGTCTCGAGACTCTTTGCCAAACTAGACTGTAATGCCTCAATTTGGGCACTTAGATTTCGTACAGAAGGGTTTTGCTCACTCGCCGTTCGGCGCAAACGATTCTTCGTTTGTAGTACTTTATTGTATTCTACAATAGCCATTGCAATGCTTGTATCATCCAATCCTAAATTGGTTGGTAAGACGGCATTCTCCTTGGTATCTTTTAACAATTCTGCCTTGAGTGACTTGAGCAAGGTCAACTGAATGCTTGTCGCTACAATCTTGGCATTCATCTCTTCTACAGAAGTCATTGCCAAAGCAGCCTCGGCTTCTATGTTGGTGACTTTATTGCTTGTTTTGTAGTTTTTTAAATCTAAATTAATCGTTTCAAAATCACTTTTCACCAAGATCAACCGCTCGTCTATAAACGTTTTGGTCTTTTCAGAAACGAGGTTCTTATCCGCAATCGCATCACGGTTATAAGCCCCCACCAAGGCATCTAAGAAATGTTCTGCCTTTTGTCTGATGCTCGATTTTAAACTCAGGTTCACCACACTCGACTTTTTACCTACCGGTGCTACACTCAACGCGCCTTTATATCCATTAATTAAATTGTCTAAAGACCGAACCACTACTTTCACAGACATTGTATTTTCAGCGGCACGCTGCGGCGCCGTATCCAGTATTTTAAAGGTCCCTAGCTTCGACGTAATAGACTGCCCATAGTTATAAGTTCCTTGAGAAGTTCCTTCTTCAGACAGCAACTCAAACTGTGTTGGAGCTACTTTTACCACTGTAAAGAGCGTATCTAATTGGTAATGGGTTTCATTTTTGTTTAAAAAGGCAACTGAAATGGGGGTGTTTTTATACACCTCTATCTCTTTGATATTCCCTTCTGTAAAATAGCTGATGTTTAAATTCAACTCTTTGATCACATCTCCGATAATTTTTCGAGATTTGATGATTTCAATTTCATTGTCAATGTTCTGTCCGCTACCACCTAGAATCCCTAAGTCTTCAAAGGCAGCCAATTCTGCAGAGCCTGCGCCTTTTTGCTCATCTTTCAATAAAATTAAAGCAGAGGCACTGTACTGGGGTGTTGCATAGCGCAAATATGAAAAGGCAATTGTCAAAGAGGCAAGTGCTCCAAATACAAACCATTTCCAATATCTTAGGTATTTTTCTAATTCTGCACGCAGATTAATGGTCTCATCCCATCCCTCTACAGGGCTATTTAAATCATTCATATTATCTAGTTAAAACAGCAATTAAAGAAATCAATACGGAGCCAATTGATATAAACAAGCCTGTATTTTGGTTGTACGAAGCGGACTGAATTTTCGCCTTGTTTGGGTGCACATAGAGTACATCATTCTGCTGCAAGTAATAAAAAGGAGAGGCATACAAGGCATTTGACTTCAAATCAATTCTCCCGGTAATGACTCCGTTGTTGGTTTCTCGCTTTACCTCTATCACCCGCTCACCTGAGATATTGAGATCTCCTGCCATGGCTAGGGCATCTAATACGGTGATTCGTTCATTCTGAACTGGAAACATGCCCGGTCGCTTTACATCACCCAACACATTAATTTTAAAATTTAAAATCTGAACATTTACAGCAGCATCCTTTACATAGGGTTCCAGTTCTTTGGTAATGTAGGCAATCAACTCCACACGTGTCAGTCCACCCACCTTCAACCGACCAAGTACAGGAAATTGAATGACTCCATTGGCATCGATCAAGTAACTTTGCTGTTTTGGCATCCCACTTACCGAATTGGTTAGTGCGCTGTAGGCTACTGTTGGTAAATTAAACGGTTTTACCGCTTCTAAATCTTCAGAGGACACATTGATTGTTAACAGGTCATCTTTTTTAAAAGTCAAGGCAAAACTTGCTGGATTTTTAATCACTGCCGCAGCATCGTTTTGAAAATAATTGATGTTTTTTTTGGAAACACAAGCACTCATAGAAATGAGCAACAAGCACAAAGTCATTTTAAAACAAATCTTTATCATATCATTTAAGTAAAGGCACGAAAATACATTAATTTCTAGAATTTTTAAGGAACGAGACCTCCTTTTTTTGCAACCTTTTTCGGTTTTGTATTCAGTGTAGGTTTTTACAATTTATTTTATGGAATGAAGCCATAACGAGGCAGTCAATTAGCCAGGTTAAAAGAAGAAATTTACCACACCAATCAATCCTCTCATGCTATTTCCTTTTAGGTTGTTCTCCTTTAACCTGTAAAACAAGAACAACAGGAGTAAAAATAACAGCACTACTACCGCAACCATTGCATAACTTGAGAATATATTGGCACAAAACACAACGAAACCAATGAGCGTGCAATTCAAAACAGCCAAAAATAAACTTGCTTTGTAGTGTTTTAATCCTGCGTCAATTAAAATATGATGAATGTGGTTGCGATCTGGATAAAAAGGACTCTTCTTTTGCAGCAACCGAATACCAATCACTCTCAGGGTATCAAACAATGGAAGCGCAAGAATTGCTAACATAACAGGCACTTTATTTTCATTAAAAAATGGTAGTTTCTCAGACATTGAGAGGTCCATGTTCACATATTTCACCGTTAAAAAAGCAATACAAAAACCAATAATTAATGAGCCTGTATCTCCCATAAATATTTTTTTTGAACTCGAGAAATTATATCTCAAATAGGCGAACAACATGCCAATAAAACCAACAGCAACCAGAAAGTAAAAGAAGGCTTCTGTAAGATAAAACAGTACCGCAAAGGCTGAAAAAATAACAATCCCGATCATAGATGCCAGACCGTCAATACCATCAAGTAAGTTGTACGCATTGATAATGGCGAGTATCAAAAACAGAAGTATTGGGAGCACCACATACAAAGGGATGGTATTCACACCTAAAAAACCTCCCAACTGCATTTCTTGAAATGAAGGGTTTGATAGCAAAGCACAGGAAGCCATCAACTGTCCCATCAACTTAGCTCTTGGAGAGGAAACCACCAAATCATCTTTCAGACCGATGATAAAAATAACAGAAAGTGCCGCAATTAAATTCATCCCAACGTTGTCTGAATCCATGGTTTTTATTAAAAAAATCACACAAATAATGGCCAAAAAAAAGGAAACACCTGCCATGGTTGGCGTCGATGTCGCGTGAGAACTCCGAGCATCTGGCTTGTCAATTAAATCTCTTGAGTACACTACCCAAAGTATTTTAGGTATTATAAAATAAGTTACTGCAAATGCTATTGCGATAATGAAAACCGCAAGGAATTCTGTAGATTGGTACATAAGGGCTTTTTCTTTCTTTTTCAAGGCAAAAATAAGCTTTTTTTATTACAATTAGGAAATATTTAACAAAACAAAGCACCAATACATGCAACAATATAACTATCAACAACTTAACACGCATCGCTACTCGTAAAAAGTATGTTTACCGCTACGTACAAGCGCCTTTTAATCAGCAAACTATCTTTTTCTTGCTAAAAAGAAACAAAAATCAAGCCTACCGATATTTTTATTAAAATCTAATACGTACTTTGACGCTGACTTTGACTTTGACGTTGACTTAGACTTTGACGCTGACTTTGACTTTGACTTTGACTAGAGTAGATTTCAAATAATGAATCTATCTCTGAATCAACTTTAAG
>JBELDQ010000156.1:0-2606 GCA_042094215.1 Polaribacter sp.
CGGAATCGTATGTTTGCAAAAAATGCAACAGGAGAGCGCGGAATTGTGTTCCGTGCGTTTATAGTAGCGCTTCGAGAAACCATAAATCCGCGCATTCAGTGCGGAATTACAAATGGCACGGATTACAAATCCGTGCCATTAGGAGCTGTTGTATTCATAGGAGTTCTATGCACTATGAATCGATTTTTTACATATTAGTTGTCCAATTGAATCAAATCAATTTGGCTTTCTTTTACTTTTTGATTGAGCAGTTTTACGTCTTTGTCAAAAATGGTATATAATTTTGTCATTTCGGTATCGATCTCTTTCGTAATTGCTTTCTTAAAAGCAATTGCTTGATTGGTAGGTCTATAGCTTCCAATTCTCGTGAGCGAGTTTAAATGCGCAAGTTTGTTGTTCAGTCGTATAGGAAAGTTCAATGGATCTTGTCCACTTTTACTTTTTGTTTGGTACAACGTCGTTTCTATGGTGGTTACTTTTTCTACCAATTGATTTGCGAAATCTAACAACTTGGCGTGTTTCTTTTTATCTTTTATTGCTTTTTTTAGCGTAGAAATCTGAGCCTTTATTTTTTTAATATTGAGCAAGCCATTATGAATTTCTGTCACTTTTTCATTAATGTCATTGATAAAATGAAATTGTAGTTTCATGTCTTCAAGAGATGTTTCAGAAACAGGGTTTTTTAGAATTGTAAAAGGTTTTTCTATCGTTGTTTTGTTCGCTGTAATACGAACAGTATAATCACCTGGCAATGCCATAGGGCCGTTTAATGAAGCCCACCATAAAATCATTCCTTTCACTTTTTTTGCAGCAGGATACATCATGTCCCAATAAAAAACATTGCTTCCTTTTTTTACTGACAATTTCTTTTCCTGCTTTTCTGTATTCGGATGATTGCTAAAGGTTTGAATCAACTTTTTATTCGCATCATACATGGCTACATGCACCGTGTCTTTTTTTACAAACTCATTCACGTTGAAATAAATGGCTACGCCACCTGGATGATTCGTTCCATTGGTTTTAGAGGTGCTTCCTCTTCCTCCGGCTAATTGATAGCTCGCTTTAGGAGAAAACAACGTTACCTTTTCTTTCGCAGTACTTTTTGTTACTTGGTGGAGCGGTGTTAAGTCGTCAATTAACCAAAACGATCTCCCTTGTGTGGCAGCAATTAAATTGTCATTTTTTATGGCTAAGTCGGTGATGGGTACGATGGGTAAATTTAACTGAAACTTCTCCCAATGTTCACCATCGTTAAAAGAAACATACATGCCTCTTTCTGTTCCTGCGTAGAGCAACCCTTTCCTTTTTGGATCAGCTCTCAGCGCTCTTGTGAAATCTTCGTTTCCAATTCCTTTTACTAATAACTCCCATGTTTTTCCATAATTCTCAGTTTTATAAATATAGGGTTTGTAGTCTCCTAATTTATAACGCGTACCTACCACATACACACTTCCTTTTTGAAATGGATTCACCTCAATGGCGTTGATCATCATCCACTCTGGCATTTTTTTAGGCGTTACATTTGTCCAGTTTTTACCATCTCTTGTGAGGTGTATCAATCCATCATCAGAACCTGTCCAAATAACATTCTTCTCCGTTGGCGATTCGGCTACAGCGAAAATAGTTCCATAATATTCTACTCCAGTATTATCTTTCGTGATTGGGCCACCAGAAGGACCTAATGTTTTTGGGTCATTTCTTGTTAAATCTGGACTAATAATCTCCCAAGACTGTCCTTCATTATACGTGACATGCAAATGATTGGATGCAGCATATAGTTTGTTTTTTTGATGTGGAGAAAATAGAATTGGAAAATTCCATTGAAAACGATATTTAAAATCTTCTGCTCCATGCCCCATAGGGTCATCTGGCCAAACATTAATGGCTCTTGTTTCTCCAGTGGTATGATTTTGTCGGGTTAACAAGCCACCATAACTACCTCCATATACAATGTCATTGTTTGTTGGGTCAACAGCGATGTGCGCACTTTCTCCACCCGCAGTAGCTTCCCAATCTTTATCGGTTATGAATCTTCCTTGTGTTCTATGAGAAATTCGTACCGTAGAGTTGTCTTGTTGAGCACCATAAATTCTATATGGAAAATGATTGTCTGTGGTGACGCGATAAAATTGTGACGTAGGCTGGTTATGATAGGTGCTCCAATTGATTCCTGCATCAAAAGAAACTTGAGCTCCACCATCATCTCCAATAATCATGCGTTGATTGTCTTCTGGAGCAATCCATAAATCATGATGATCTCCATGTGGCGCACTAAACGTTTTATAGGTTTTACCTCCGTCTGTAGATTTATGATAGCGAACATTTAACACATAGAGACTGTTTTCATCTTTTGTATCTGCATACAAACGTGTGTAATACCAAGCTCTTTGTCTTAGTTTACGTTCGCTGTTTATTAATTTCCATGTTTTACCAGCATCTTCAGATTTATAAACGCCTCCTTTTTTGTTTTCAACCAACAACCAAACAAAATCAGAATTTACAGGAGAAACCGTAATTCCGCTGATTCCCCAAATTCCTTTAGGCAATCCTTCGTTGGTAGAAATGTTGGTCCAATTTTCACCACCATCACTACTTTTCCAAACAGC
>JBELDQ010000156.1:2706-5183 GCA_042094215.1 Polaribacter sp.
GTTTTACCAGCATCTACAGTCTTCCATATTCCATCTCCTGAAGAAACGTTTCCTCTAACGGTTTTTTCTCCATTACCAGCATACATCACATTATTATCCCATTCACTTACGGCTATTGCACCAACAGATCCTCCAAAAAAGCCATCTGAAATATTCGACCAAGAATTTCCTGCATCTGTCGTTTTCCAGATCCCTCCACCTGTAGATCCCATGTAAAATAAGTTTGCCTTGCCAGGAACTCCAGTAACCGCTGCACTTCGTCCTCCTCTAAAAGGACCAATATTTCTCCATGTAAGTGCGCTGTAATTTTCTGTAGAAATCTGGGAGGTATTCTTTTGAGCATGAATTTTGTGACTTTCAGTAAATAGAAGTAGTGCCACGAATAGCAGTAGTTTTTTCATAGGTAGTGATTTTGATTTTGGTTCCTAAAAGTACAAATTTTTCATAAAAGGGAACTTCTAAAAATTAAATTCTAGTGAAACAGTGCTGTTTCTTATATTCTGTGTAGTATAATACACAATTAATTGTTTTTAGTTATATTTGTGTATTATAATAAACTATATGATGATTGATTTTGTTACAATTAAGGAAGTGAAGCTAACGTTAGGGCTGCTTTGTAAAAGCAAAAGACAAAGTTACGATATGTCTCAAGAAGATCTTGGAGAAGCCATTGGTTTGTCTAGGTATACGATTCAAAAGTTTGAGAATGGTAAGAACGCAACACTCGATACTGTGTTAAAAATAGCAAATCATTTTGAGTTGCTAAAGCAGTTAAAAAAAGGAATTGATATAGCAATTGAAGACGAAAACACGATTTCATTATACTAATAATCATGGCTGGAGAAAAGATAATAGAAATCGTTGTATTTGGTGTAGAGATCGGTAAAATAGGCTATGATGTAGACCAAAGAAAGTCATTTTTTCAATACAATCCTGAGTTTTTAGATGCGAATACATTTTCAAATTTATTTCCTTTTATTTTTAAAAGAATAAAACCCACACAAGTATTTTCAGAATATCAAATGGATACTTTTCAAGGATTGCCGCCTATGATAGCAGATTCTTTGCCAGATACTTTTGGGAATATTATATGTCAAGAATGGCTCACAGCAAGAGGGGTTCATAAAGTGACGCCATTGGAACAATTAGCGTATGTTGCAGATCGTGGAATGGGGGCGTTGGAGTATAAGCCTATTAATGAATTACCTAATACACCTAATGTTGATATAAATGAAGTCATTACTATTTTAGAAAAAGTACTAAAGCTTAAAAAAGACACGAGTGGTGAAGATCTCAGTGAATTGGCATTGCTAAATGTATTTAAAATAGGAACCTCTGCAGGTGGCGCAAGGCCAAAAATTTTAATTTCAGAGCATAAAGAAACCGGAGCAATAATTGCCGGAGATAGAGAGGTGAGCGAAGCCTATAAGCATTACCTCGTAAAACTACATATTGACGATGGCGATGGGTACAACAAACAAAAAGTAGAGTACGCTTATTATCTGTTAGCGAGAGAAGCAGGAATCGATATGATGCCATCTAAATTAATAGATGACGCTCATTTTGCGACCTTACGATACGATAGACAGCATGGAGAAAAACAACACGTTTTAACGGTCACTGGATTAACAGGTTGGGATTTTAAAAGTCAACCAGAAAATTCGACGTATGAGAATGTGTTTAAAGTCGCTTTAAGTTTGGGGGTGCCTCATAAAGATGTGCAACAATTGTTTAAGCGCATGATTTTTAATCTCGTTTTTAGAAATGTAGATGACCATTTAAAAAACCACAGTTTCATGTATCATAAAGACGGGAATAGTTGGAATCTAGGGCCTGCTTATGATCTAACGTTTGCTTTAAATCCATTGCTTACTTTTAAAGCGACATCAAGAGCTCTTTCTATAAATGGCAAGCGAACAGGAATTGCACTAAAAGATGTAGTAGTACTTGCTGATACATTCTCTATTAAAAACCCTAAAGGCATCATAAGAGAGGTACAAGCATGTATTCCAAGGTGGACATCAGTTGCAAAAGAACTAAAGATACCAGCGCACGTGATTACTTCAATTCAAAAGGAATTTAAGCGATTGTAAACGTAATGAGATTTGTATACATACATTCATGAAAGTTCTATAACTGATCACCAAATGCGTTACGTATTAAAGGGAATGAATGAAAATGCTGAACGGTTAGAGCGGAGTATGCGCGAAACAACAAACGAGTCAATAGCAAACATGGACCTCGTCTGAAGGGAAAACGGCAAAGCACCGTAGCGTACGTTTTTGAGATAGGTACTCAGTTCCTAGGATGTAAAAAATAGATGCCAATCGAGTAAGCAAACAAAATAATGCATAGGACAGCGATTGCTTACAATCTGAAGAAATGTCTAAAATTCGTTGAAAAACACTTGAAAATCAAAGTATCTATGCGATGAAACGGATGTGTAGTAGTGCTGTCTAAATGGTAAAAAAAACTAT
>JBELDQ010000157.1:0-3030 GCA_042094215.1 Polaribacter sp.
TATGTGGCACTTGGATATGTGCATGCACAAGATCGCTTGTGGCAAATGGAGTTGATTCGGAGAATTGCAGCAGGGAGATTGTCTGATATTTTTGGAAAAGACTTGCTGAAAACCGATCGTTTTTTTGCCGGACTAGGAATTGAGGAGGCTTCTGCTAAAACCATTGCGAGTTTGGATAAAAATTCCGAATCCTATCTGTTAGCGATGGCCTATTTGGATGGTGTTAATCAGTTTTTAGAGGAGGGTCCTACACCTGTAGAGTTTTTATTGGTGGGGGTTGAAAAGGAACAATATACCTTAAAAGATGTCTATAATGTGTTTGGTTATATGGCCTTTAGTTTTGCTGCGGCTCACAAGACAGATCCTATGTTAAATGAGGTAAAAGAGAAGTTGGGAGCGGCCTATTTTAACGAGATAAGTTTGGCCAATGTAGCACATACAGAATTGATTCAAAATGAAAAAAAACCTGTTTTAACAGGGGAGGTTGCATCGGCAATTCAAGAGGTGTATAAACCATTGCCACTGGCACCATTTATTGGAAGTAATTCTTGGGTCTTGGGACCGGAGAAAACAAAAAATGGACGTGTAATTTTTGCCAATGATCCGCATATCGGATATGCGCAACCTTCTGTGTGGTATCAATCACACATCAAAACACCAAACTACGAAATGTATGGGTTTAATTTAGCGCTCTCTCCTTTTGCATTGATCGGACATAATAAACACTACGCCTATGGAATGACCATGTTTGAAAATGACGATGTAGACTTTTATTTTGAAAAGAATAACCCTGATAATCCGCTCGAATATCAAACTAAAGAAGGGTTTAAAAAGTATGATATTCTTCAAAAGACAATAAAAGTAAAAGGGGAGGAAGATGTTGTTATTGAAGTGAAAGTAAGTGAGCATGGACCTATCATGAATGATTTAATTGATCATATAGATGAAGAAAGACCCATGGCAATTCAATGGATATATACAAAGTTGGATAATCAATTATTGAGCTTGTCTCACCAGTTATCGCACGCAAATTCGCTAGCAGATTTTAAAAGTGCAGCGAGTAAGTTGCATGCTCCCGGCTTGAACATGATGTATGGAGATGCTAAGAATAACATTGCTTGGTTTGCCGCAGGTAAATTGTATCGCTATCGAGAAGGAATCAATACAAAGTTGATTTTAGACGGTGCTTCCGGTGATGACGAAATTTTAGAGTATTTCGATTTTGAAGAAAATCCGCAGGCAATAAACCCAGGGCTTCAGTATGTTTATTCGGCAAACAATCAGCCTGATTCTATTAAAAACGGACTCTATCCAGGGTATTACTTGCCAGAAGATAGAGCAAAGCGAATTGTTGGTTTGTTAGAAGCAAAAAATGATTTTACCAAAGAAGATGTGGCCACAATGATGTATGATGTAACTTCTGAGAGCAATCTAGAAAACATTAAGAACTTTATCAGTGGTATTGAACAGTCTGCCTTAACGGCTAAAGAACAAGAATGCTTGCAACAGTTGTCTAATTGGACAGGCTATTATGGGAAAAAAGAAGTAGGGCCTACCATGTACAATCGTTTTGTATATGAATTTTTAGTAGCTACCTACCAAGACGAAATGGGGGCTAGTTTTGCGCAGTTTATCAATACGCCATATCAAGATAAGGCGCTAGCAGAGCAAATTGTAAGAGAAAATTCTGTCTGGTGGGATGATCTTAGAACAGCAGATGTGAAAGAAACTAGAAAAGATATCATTACACGTTCTTTTAAAAATGCAATTGCATTTATTACGAATCAGTTAGGTTCTGAAGTGAAGAATTGGACCTGGGATCGAGTGATTTCTGTAGAGCATGAGCATCCTTTGGGGAAAGTGGCGCTATTTCGCAAGTATTTTAATGTGGGGCCTTTTACGACTGTTGGAGGAAATGAAGTGATTAACAATCAAATTTTTGATTTGGATAGTACTGGGGTGTATAAGATAAAAGCAGGCCCATCAACACGAAGAATTATTGATTTTTCTGATGTTGAAAATAGTTTAGGGATTTTGCCAACCGGACAATCAGGTAACGTGTTTAGTCCACATTACGATGACCAAGCTCAAAAATATGTGGATGGAGAATTTGTACCAATGAAACTGAATCAGAAAGCTATTGAAGCTTCTAAAAATAGATTGATTTTTAAGGTGAAAAAATAAGATTGTAAAAACAGTAAACTGCGAATACATTTTGACCTATGCTTGAGGAATTATTGCGTGTATTGGCAGTTTGATGTTACTAGTAAACAGTAATTAAATTTGGGTGTAAATTTCCTCAAATGGAATTCTAAAGCGCTCTCCGTAGACTCCTTTTTCGCTTCTGATTCCACAAGAAACAATCATATTTATTTCTGCGCTCAAAGGCAGTCCTAATACACGTTTTACTTTCCAGGTGTCAGAACCTTCCATGGGACAGGTATCATAATTGATAGCGGCCATGCTTATCATAAAATTTTGAGCCGCTAGCCCGCATGTTTTATGGGCAACGATTCGCATGTCTTTACTTCTAACCTCTCTGTAAATAGGTTTGAAAAGCCCCACAAGTAGTATCATCAGGTATTTTAACCAGCCAAAAATACCCATAAAATCGAAATAGGCAAATGGAATGATTTTGCCATAATAATTTCTGGCTACTTTTTCTCTTCCTCTTTGTTCAGATTTTGGTGTGTTTTTCCCGAAAACACGATCCATAAAGGCCAAATTAGCTTTTGCCCTTTTCCTCCATAAATCTTTCCGAACTACAAAAACAACCAACTGCTGTGCAGTTTTGGCCGCATTTTGATTGAAGCATAAGGGGGCAATTTTATCAATTGTTTCTTTGGAGGTTATGTGGTAAAACTCCCACAATTGCATATTGCTACTATTTGGAGCAAGCGCTGCTTGCGCGATGCATTTTTTAACTAAAGAGGTGTCTAATGGTTTCTCTGCGTCAAATATTCGTACAGATCGCCTGTAATGTATTGCTTCTGAAACTGTTTTTTCTTGGGTCATAAATAAGGGTTATGA
>JBELDQ010000157.1:3130-5156 GCA_042094215.1 Polaribacter sp.
TAAGGGTTATGAGAGGTATTTCATGAAAGTTTTTAAGAGGGGTAATTTTCCTTTGTATGGAGCATACCTCACCGGAACATCAAGCCAATTGTAGCGTTTTGTAACTCCCTTTTTATGAGAAAATACATCAAAGGTTTGCTTGCCGTGGTAGCTTCCTATTCCGCTTTCTCCAACGCCGCCAAAAGGCAATTTGTCATTGGCAAAATGAACGGTAGTGTCGTTAATGGTTCCCCCGCCAAACGAATAGGTTTGAATCATTTTTTTGGCAAATTCATTTTTTGTTGAGAATACATAGAGCGCAAGTGGTTTTTCGTATTGGCTAATGATACGTTGCAGGTCGTCTTCGTTTTCGTAAGAAATAACAGGACTTATAGGGCCGAAAATTTCACCTTTCATTACTTCGCTATCAAAGGCAGGTTCGTCTATGAGTGTTGGAGAGATGTAGTTGTCTCTTTTATCCGTTTTCCCACCAACTAAAATAGTCTCACCTTCTAGCATAAGTGCTAACCGCTCGAAATTTTGTGGATTCACAATTCTTGGGTAATCAGAGGAGGTTGCTGGATTTTCTCCATAAGCTTTCGTTATTTCATCTTGAAAATGCGTGACAAATTGCTTTTTTACAGAACTTTGAATTAAGAGGTAGTCAGGGGCAATACAGGTTTGTCCGCCATTGATGCATTTCCCCCAAACAATTCTTTTGGCAGCTAATTTAATATTCGCAGTAGCATCAATAATGCATGGGTTTTTCCCTCCAAGTTCAAGTGTGGTAGGGGTTAAGAAGTTTGCTGCTGCTTTGGCAACAATTTTACCAACAGGTACACTACCAGTAAAGAAAATATAATCCCAACGCTCTTTGAGTAGTTCAGTCGATGTTTCAACGCCTCCTTGAACAACTGCCACATGGCGAGGTTCAAAAACACTGCTAATAATTTCATGAGTTATTTTACTTGTGTTTGGTGTGAGTTCTGAGGGTTTCAGCACAACGGTATTTCCTGCAGCTATGGCGCCAATTAAAGGAGCAAATGCAAGCTGGTATGGGTAATTCCAAGGAGCAATGATTAAGATAGCACCGTAGGGTTCTTTATAGATTTTGCTAGACGATGGGAAGTTTAAAAAAGCGGGCATTACTGCTTTTGGTTTTGCCCATTTATGAATGTTTTTAATGGTTTTTTTTAATTCAGATATTACAATTGATGTCTCTGTCATGATACTTTCATATTCAGATTTTTTGAAATCTGCATGCAATGCAGTAACAATGTCTTTTTCTCTTTCGATGACACTGTTTAGCAGATTCTTTAAAAGCTGCTTTCTTTTATAAAGGTCTTTTGTTTGTTGAGAGGCAAAATACTTTTTTTGTTCTTGGACAATTTTTTGGATGTGCATATAGGTTATAGCTCTTGTAATTTTTTGTTCATAATAGCAAACCATAAAGGCGGTATTAAAGCCAATATTACCATTCCTGGATACCCCGTTGGCATGTTTGGACTCTCGGGTAGTGATTTCAAAATTTGATAGTGTTTGCTTCCGTTGTAATGATGGTCTGAATGCCGTGACAGGTTAAATAGTAATAATTTTCCAATCACATGATCAGAGTTCCAGGAATGTGTCCTTTTTACTTTTTCGTATCTGCCATTTTTAAAGGTTCTCAGAAGTCCGTAATGTTCTATATAGTTCACACTTTCCAATAAAAGAATTCCGAAAATAGCGCTTAGTACAAAGCAAACTAGTGCGAATTGACCAAGGGAATAATAGAGAGAAGTGAGTAAAACAACATTGATAATGGTGTAGACGACCATCTTGTTTTGATAGTGCAGCCAGGATTTGTTCATGAGTTGTAATCGTTTGTTCTCTAGTTGCCAAGCTTGAATGTAACTTGAGAAATGTGAGCGTATAAAAAATAGATAGATGGGTTCGTTGCGTCTGGCTGTTGCGGCATCTTTTGGAGTTGCCACATTGAAGTGATGCCCTGCATTGTGGTAGGGTAAAAAATGAGTGTTTAATGAGGTTAGTAAGAGGATTTCTCCCA
>JBELDQ010000158.1:0-5149 GCA_042094215.1 Polaribacter sp.
CAATTGATTCATTATTTTGTTGAACACAGACACGATGTTGTTGTTCGAAGAACAAAATTTGAATTAAAAAAGGCAGAAGCAAGAGCCCATATATTAGAGGGTTTAATTGTAGCGTCGGACAATATTGATGAGGTGATTAAAATCATTAGAGGTTCTAAGAATGCAGATGAAGCTAGAGAATCTTTGATTGCGCGTTTTGAACTGTCAGAAATTCAGGCCAAAGCAATTGTAGAAATGCGTTTGCGTCAGTTAACTGGATTAGAGCAAGATAAGTTGCGTGCTGAGTTTGAGGAGATTATGGAAACGATTCAGGATTTGAAAGATATTTTAGGAAATGAGTCGAGACGTTATCAAATCATCACAGATGAATTGATTGCAGTTAGAGACAAGTATGGAGATGCCCGTAGATCACAAATTGAATATGCTGGTGGAGACATGAGTATTGAAGATATGATTCCTGATACCAAAGTTGTTGTTACCATTTCGAATGCTGGTTATTTAAAAAGAACAAATCTAGATGAGTATAAGGTTCAGAATAGAGGAGGAAGAGGACAAAAAGGCGCTACGACGAGAAATGAAGATTTCCTAGAGCATTTATTTGTGGGTACGAACCATCAGTATATGATGTTCTTTACTCAAAAAGGAAAGGTATTTTGGATGCGTGTATATGAAATCCCTGAAGGAGGTAAAAATACCAAGGGAAGAGCCATGCAAAATTTAATCAATATTGAGCAGGATGATAAAGTAAAAGCATTCTTGGTAACTAAAGATTTGAAAGATGAAGCCTATACTAACAGTCATTATGTTATTATGGCAACCAAGAAAGGTCAAGTAAAAAAGACATCTTTAGAACAGTATTCACGTCCAAGAACCAATGGTATTAATGCCATTACTATTAAAGAAGGAGATGAATTGCTAGAAGCAAAGTTAACTACTGGAGACAGTCAAGTGATGTTGGCATTAAAGTCAGGTAAGACCATACGTTTTGAAGAGGCTAAAACACGTCCAATGGGGAGAACTGCATCTGGTGTAAGAGGAATTACCTTGCAACATGATCAAGACGAGGTTGTAGGTATGGTTGCTGTGAATGATACTGAAAGTAATATCTTAGTGGTTTCTGAAAGGGGATACGGTAAACGCTCTAGTTTAGAGGATTATAGAATTACCAATAGAGGAGGTAAAGGTGTGAAGACATTGAATATCTCTGATAAAACAGGTCAATTGGTTGCTATTAAAAATGTGACAGATGAAGATGATTTAATGATCATTAATAAATCGGGTATCATCATTAGAATGGCGGTTGCAGACCTTCGTGTTATGGGAAGAGCAACGCAAGGTGTGAAATTGATCAACATAAAAGATTCGGATAGTATTGCAGCTGTTGCGAAAGTGCAGCATGAAGAAGAAGAGTTGGAAGAAAATGAAAATGGCACAGATGTTGAAACTACATCAACAGAAAGTGAAGAATAAGAATACTATTAAACTAAATATAAAATGAAAAAACAAGTATTATCAGTTGCGTTAGGAATGTGTACTATGGTGACCTTTGCGCAAAAGAATGAGTTGAAATCGGTAGAAAAAGCACTTAAAATCCAAGATTATACAGCTGCAGTTACTTCTATTGGAGCTGCGGAGCGCTTAATCGCGAATGCTGATGCAAAATTGAAATCGAAATTTTATTTCTTAAAGGGTCAAGCTTATGGTGGTAAAAAAGATTTTAAAACTGCAGCTAAAGCATACAATGATTTATTTGCTTTTGAAAAGCAAGTGGGCAAAATGAGATATACAGATAAGGCGATGCCTTTGTTAAATGTATTAAAGGAGGAACTTAATAGCAAAGCCTTTAGCTTAAATGAAGCAAAAGATTATAAAGGATCTTCCAAGGCTTTTTATCTAAGATATACCTTAGGTAAAAGTGATACTATGTTTTTGGCAAATGCAGCACAGTTGGCCTTGCAAGGCAAAGACTACAATACTGCGTTTAAATTATACACTGAGCTAACAGAAACTGGTTATACAGGAATTAGAGATGTGTTTGAAGCTACGGATAAAGCGACAGGTAAAAAAGCATCATTCAGTTCTCAAAAAGAAATGGACTTTATGGTGAAATCAGGATCATATACCAACCCTACCTCAACGAAGACAAAGTCCAAGCGAGCTAGTATATCAAAGAGTATGGTAAGTATCTTAACGCAGCAGAAAAAATATGACGAAGCAATTGCTTTGATTCAAAAGATGCGTTCAGTTGAACCAGATAATTTAGAGTTACTTTTATCGGAAGCATTTTTATACAATGATTTAGATCAGCCGCTAAAGTTTGAGGCTTTGATGAAAGAAGCAACAGCTAAGGATCCAACAAACCCGGATTTATTCTATAATATTGGAATTGTAAATTACAACGAGAAAAAAGTGGATGAGGCTGTAAAGTATTTTACAAAAGCAGTGGAGCTAAAAGCAGATTACCCAAAAGGAAATTGGATGCTAGCAAATTCTTTATTGTTAAAGGACGAGCCTCTTGTTACAAAAATGAATGAGTTGCCGATGTCTGATATGAAAGGTTATGAAAAGTTGCAGAAAGAGCGTAATGTGCTGTTTAGTAGTATCCTTCCAATATTAGAGAAAGCGGATGCAGCAGAAAGAAACGTAAGTACTGTACGTTTACTAATTGGTGTATATGAGCAATTAGAAAAGACAGATAAAGCAGATGTGTTAAGAAAAGTTCTGAAAACAATGGAATAGTTCTTACATAACTATAAAAAAAAACCGAAACTTTTTTGTTTCGGTTTTTTTTATATAATATGTTTAATAACTCTTAGCTTGTGGGTGTGTCTTTTGGTATCAACATTGTAAATACCACTATGATCTAGTCTGTCTATTCGTACTTTTCCAAAAGCATGAATAATGTAGTTGTCTTTCATAATAATGCCTACATGATTGATAATTCCTTCGGCATCATCAAAGAAAGCCAAATCTCCAGGTTCACTTTCTTCAATAAAACTAAGAACGTTTCCTTGGGTTGCTTGTTGTTTTGCTTCTCTTAGAAGTTGATAACCACAAAGCTTATAAATCATTTGTGTAAAACCAGCACAATCAATACCAAAGGGTGTTTTTCCTCCATGTAAATACGGTGCGTTTAAGTACATAAATGCATTCTTGATAATAGCTTCTTTGTCTTTTTTATAGCCAACAATAGTGCCTTCATATTGAAATTCAGCACTGTTGTATCGAATTTTTTTATCTGAATATTGAGGCAATGTAGAACCAATACAAATGGTAGATAAGTTCCCTTTATCGTCTGTGATAAAGTCAATTAATTCTGCAGATAAAATAGGGGCAGATTTCCCAAGAGTTGCGTAGTCATCCGCAGTTATTTCTTCAAATTGTTTATTGTCAATATAGCCTTCGTAGGAATCGAATTGCAATCGAATTTTGCTCCATTTTTTTCTCTTTTCTAGTACTTTAAAGTGTTCTCCGAATAAAAGTTGTGACACCATTTCTGAAGTTTCAGAGGGTGCAATCCTTATCGGAACGATGCTTAAATTACAGATGCCATAGTGCATAGAGAAAAAAGATTAGATGAAATGAATGTACTGTTGTTATGAAACTCTTTCAATAACCATAGCGCTTGCTCCTCCGCCACCGTTGCAAATACCAGCAGCTCCTATTTTTGCATTATTTTGCTTTAAAATAGAAGTCAAAGCAATTACAATTCTTGCACCTGAAACACCAAGTGGATGTCCTAAAGAAACTGCTCCTCCGTTTACATTAACCGTATCTGCACTAATACCTAGAATTTTCATATTGGCCAATCCTACAACAGAAAAAGCCTCATTTAACTCAAAGTAATCCACATCATCAATAGTCAGATTTGCTTTTGCTAAGGCTTTCGGTACTGCTTTTGCAGGTGCTGTGGTAAACCACTTCGGTTCGTGCGCAGCATCTGCATAACTTTTAATTTTAGCAAGTGGAGTTAGGTTTAGTGCTGCAGCTTTTTCTGCAGACATAAGTACCAAAGCAGCACCACCGTCATTAATTGTGGATGCGTTTGCTGCCGTTACGGTTCCTTCTTTTGAAAAGGCAGCGCGTAAGGCAGGAATTTTCTCTATTTTTACGTTCTTGTATTCTTCATCTTCTGCGAAAATCACAGGTGCACCGCGTCTTTGAGGAATTTCGACAGGAACAATTTCATCGTTATACTTCCCTGCATTCCATGCAGATGCAGATCTTTTATAAGAGTCGATCGCAAATGCATCTTGGTCCTCTCTTGAGAATTCATACTCAGTAGCACATGCATCTGCACAAACTCCCATGGCAACTTGCTCATAAGCATCAACCAATCCATCTTTTTGCATACCATCTTCTAAGGTGATAGATCCAAATTTAGCCCCTTTTCTTGCGTGTTGGTAGTGTGGTATCATGCTCATATTTTCCATTCCTCCGGCAACAACAACTTCTGCATCGCCTAGAGCAATTGTTTGTGCTGCTAGCATAATCGATTTCATACCTGATGAACATACCTTGTTTACCGTTGTACAGGGAACCGTGTCAGGGATTCCTGCAAATAGTGCTGCTTGCCTCGCAGGTGCTTGACCTAAACCAGCAGAAACAACATTTCCCATATACACTTCTTGCACCATTTCAGGAGCTAATTTTATTTTGTCTAACGCTCCTTTTATAGCAATGGCTCCTAACTTTGGAGCAGAAACTGATGATAAACTTCCCATAAAACTCCCAATTGGGGTTCTTGCAACTGATACAATAACTACTTCTTTCATATAATAAGAGATCTATTAATTTTGTCTATTTTCTATTTCGATAATGCGAAAATAGCCAATTTATTGTGAGCAATAAAATAAAGTAGGTCATTCTTGTAGACGAAATAAAGTTAAATGTAATTTTTGAAAGCGAAACTATTTAAAGTAAGTTTGTAGAACTTACATTATTATATCTAAAAAGGCATGGCTAACGTTATCAATAAGGTCTACAAGAACAATACTGCGGTGTACAAGGTGCTATTATTTTTAATATCTGTTGTATCAATCGTGTATTTGTTCCCGAAAGGAGGTCAGTTTAAATACGATTTTAATAGGGGTACACCATGGCAATACGATAATTTATATGCTTCTTTTGATTTTTCTATTCAAAAAAC
>JBELDQ010000159.1:0-5051 GCA_042094215.1 Polaribacter sp.
GTAAATTAAAAGATTTAATTAGTTTCGGAGCCTCTCCACGTGGGAGTATCAACCTTGCAAAAGCGGCAAAATGTTACGCCTTTATCAAACGAAGAGGCTATGTAATCCCTGAAGATGTTAGAGCGGTTGTAACAGATGTATTAAGACATCGTATTGGAATAACCTATGAAGCAGAAGCAGAAAACATTACCTCTGTAGACATTATCAATAACATTATTAATGAAGTTGAAGTACCTTAACGGATATAGACAAAACACGTGTGTAGTTGTAGGTTAGGTGTATTGACAAAAAAAATCTAACTATTGAGAACAATGACCCCATCACAATAAATTGATAATAGATCATTGAAAAATGGAGACAAAGGAAATACTGAAAAAAGTACGTAAAATTGAAATCAAGACACGTAGATTGTCTGATCATATTTTTGGCGGTGAATATCATTCGACCTTTAAAGGGCGTGGTATGACTTTTTCTGAAGTACGCCCCTATCAATATGGAGACGAAATTCGCTCTATTGACTGGAATGTTACTGCTCGTTACAATGAGCCACATGTAAAAGTTTTTGAAGAAGAGCGTGAACTAACGATGCTTTTAATGGTAGATATTTCTGGATCTGAATTTTTTGGAACCTCAGAACAATTTAAAAAAGACCGAGCTACAGAAATTGCTGCAACCCTTGCTTTCTCAGCCATTCAAAACAATGACAAAGTAGGATTGATCTTATTTTCTGATCAGGTAGAGCTCTACATTCCGCCAAAAAAAGGAAAAAGTCACGTGTTACGAATCATCAGAGAACTCATTGAATTTACACCAAAAAGCAGAAAAACAGACATCAACGAAGCGCTCAAATTCTTATCAAATGTGATGAAGAAAAAAGCCATTGTATTTGTACTTTCAGACTTTATGGATGAAGACTATGAACAAACACTAAAAATAGTAGGAAGAAAGCACGACGTCACAGGCATTAAGGTCTATGACAAGCACGATGAAGAAATTCCGAATTTAGGAATGGTCCCTATGCGAGACGCAGAAACAGGCAAAACACAATTGATACATACAGGGTCTAAAAAGATTCGAAACAATTACAAAGCACATGCTCTCAGACTCGATGCATACTATAAAAAAACATTTAGTATGTCAGGAGCAGGTACAATTTCAACGCGTGTTGACGAAGATTATGTAAAAAAATTATTAGGCTATTTTAAACACAAAGGAAATTAACAACAGCGTTGTTTTTCAACTGATTCGCCCCCTTTTAAAGCCCAAGCGTAGAACAAATGAATAAAAAAATTTTATATCTATTTTTATGTATCTCGACAATAGCTTTTGCACAGCAAACACCTGTTGTGAGTGCTCAAATTGACACGACCAATATTAGAATTGGCGAACAATTTGAACTTCAAATAACAGTGCGAGATACCGCAAATGTGATCATTCCTAAACTAGAAGATATCAATGGCTTAGAAATTATTGAAGACAAAAAAATAGACACCATAAAAAATGAACTGATTAAGAAATATACCCTAACCAGTTTTGATAGTGGTGCGTATTATATACCACAGCAACATATTTTCATTAAACAAAGACTGCACTTAACAGATTCTTTATTGATTAAAGTTGCTACTGTTGCCGTTGACACCACACAGCAAAAAATGTTCCCCATTAAGGCAAACAGAGCTGAACCCATTATTTTTGATGATTACAAAAAATATGTTTGGTTTGGTATCATTGCACTCGTATTGCTTGGTGTTTTAATTTACGTATTCTTCAGAAAGAAGAAAGAACCTGAACAAGAAGAGAATATTCCTTCGGTGCCACCTTTAGAAGAAGCCATTCAGAAATTACAGGAATTGGATAAAAAACTATTGTGGCAAAACAATCAAATTAAAGCATACTATAGCGAACTAACCGAAATTGTAAGAGGATTTATTGAGCGTGAATTAAAAGTACCTGCTCTAGAATCTACCACAGACGAACTGATAGAGACATTGACTGACTTTAACGAGACAAAGTCTATTACAACAACACAAGAGACATTAAAGAATTTAAGAGATCTGTTACGAGAGGCCGACTTTGTGAAGTTTGCAAAATCAAAACCGCTATCAACTCAAATTGAGTTGAACAGAAAAGAAGCTGAAGAAATTGTAACAGCCCTGCAACCAAAAAAAGAAATACCGGCAGAAATTAAAACAACAACAGATGAATTGGAATAATTTCGAGTTTTACAATCCAGAGTTTTTCTGGTTATTCTTGCTCGTCCCTATAAGTATAGGCTGGCAAGTGTTGGTGCGAAAAAAAAATGCGGCCACACTCACAGTTCCTAGCACAAAAGGATTCAAAGCAGAACAAGATCTTGTCTCTAAACTAAAACCTATTCTCTACATCGTTAGACTCCTAGCCTTGTGTTGCATAATTACAGCATTGGCACGACCAAGAAATGTTGCGGTAAGTAAAAAAACAAAAAGCAACAAAGGAATTGATATTGTCATGGCAGTAGATGTCTCTGCAAGTATGTTGGCAAGAGATTTAAAACCAAATAGATTGGAAGCCTTAAAGAAGGTAGCCACTACTTTTATAAACCAACGCCCAAATGATCGTATAGGAATTGTTGTGTATGCAGGAGAAAGCTTTACACAAACACCAATTACAAGTGACAAAGGCATTGTGAAAAGAACTATTTCTGAAATTAAATGGGGACAATTAGAAGGTGGAACTGCCATTGGCATGGGTTTGGGCTCTGCCGTAAACCGCTTAAAGGAAAGTAAAGCCAAAAGCAAAGTCATTATTTTATTGACTGATGGTGTTAATAACGCTGGATTTATTGATCCAAAGACAGCAACAGAATTGGCAAAAGAATTAGATATAAAAGTATACACCATTGGAATTGGAACGAACGGCATGGCAGATTTTCCGTCAAGAAAAGACCCCACTACCGGACGCTTACTTTTTAGCCAACAGCAAGTAGAAATAGACGAAGACTTATTGAAATATATTGCTTTAGAAACCCAAGGAAAGTACTTTAGAGCAACAGACAACAGTAAGCTAAAAGCAATCTACAACGAAATCAACAAACTCGAAAAAACAAAAATTGAAGAGTTTAAATACTATAATTATCAAGAGCTATACAGGACACTTGTTCTAATAGCCCTAGCATTAGTTGTCCTCGAATATACATTAAAGAACACGATATTTAAAAGTTTCATATAAAGATGCTATATCAAATAGAAGAACCTATATATTTTTATCTTTTTGCAATTGTCCCGCTACTAATTGTCATTTTTCTATTGGCTTTTTGGTGGAAAAAAAGCACACAAAAAAAGTTTACCAATGATCACTTGTTAGAGAAGCTAGCGCCAAATACATCCAACTTTAAAGCAGTTCTAAAGTTTACCTTCTTACTCATTGGTATTAGCTTTTTAGTCATCTCTCTCACAAACCCTAAAATGGGAACAAAGCTAAAAACTGTCAAAAGAGAAGGAGTAGATGTGGTCTTTGCCCTAGATGTATCTAAAAGTATGCTGGCAGAAGACATTGCGCCCAACAGGTTGGAAAAGGCAAAACAAATTATTACTAAAATTATTGATAAATTAGGAAGCGACCGCGTTGGCATTATCATTTACGCAGGAAATGCATATCCATTGCTCCCTATTACAACAGATCATGCCGCTGCAAAAATGTTTTTACAAAATGCTGGACCCGATCTTGTTTCGAGTCAAGGAACCGCCATTAATGAAGCCTTAAATCTCGCAAAAACCTACTACAACAATGACGAACAAACCAACCGTTTTCTAGTCATTATTTCTGATGGAGAAGACCATCAAGAAGAAACAAAGCAGGTGGCAGAAAATATGTCTAAAGAAGGTGTGAAAGTCTATGCAATTGGTGTTGGAACAGAGAAAGGAAGCCCTATACCAATGAAGGTAAACGGATCTTTACTAGGCTACAAAAAAGACAGAAATGGAGAAACTGTTATAACCCAAAGAAAACCCGATGTACTCGAAGCAGTTGCCAATGTAGCAGGCGGAAGATACATTGACGGAAATAAAACTAGCAAACCTGTTGATTTTATTGAAGAACTTATTAGCAATGCTCAAAAAAATGAATTTGAAACCAAACAATTCTCTGATTATAAAGATCAGTTTCAGTGGTTTGTTGGCCTAGGACTCTTATTCCTTTTTATTGACAGCTTCTTTTTAGACAAAAAAACAAAGTGGGTTAAGAAAATTGACTTGTTTAACGAAAAATAGGAATCGTATTATGAAAACTATCTGCACACTCATACTCGCATTACTAACCTTTACATCGGCTATCACAGCGCAAGAGGCTAAAGATTCTATTGTATTGCAGCGAGAAGCGAGAAAACTGGTTCGAGACGGAAACCAACTCTACAAACAAGAGAAGTATACAGATGCAAGTGTCGCTTTTAAAAAAGCGCTCGAAAAAAATGCTGGGTATAAAAAAGCAAGCTATAATTTAGGAAATGCCTTATACCAACAAAAAAACTTCAAAGAAGCATTGCCTCAATATGAAGTCGATGCCAAAGGTTCCACAGACAAATATCAAAAATCAGAATCCT
The DNA here is from genome assembly GCA_042094215.1 of Polaribacter sp. Classification (GTDB taxonomy): domain Bacteria; phylum Bacteroidota; class Bacteroidia; order Flavobacteriales; family Flavobacteriaceae; genus Polaribacter. The sequence goes on from JBELDQ010000159.1 coordinate 4,577, forward strand.
TTCATAATATTGGAAATGCTGCTATGGAGCAAAAACAGTACCAGCAAGCCGTAGAAGCTTATAAAAATGCCCTAAGAAACAATCCTAAAGACGACGAAACAAGATATAATTTAGCCATTGCTCAAAAAGAATTAAAAAAACAACAAGAGCAAGAAAATAAAGAGAACAAGGATAAAAAAGACGACAAGAAAAAGGACAACAAAGACAAGAAAGAGAACAACGATAAAAAAGGAGATAAAGAAAAAGAGGACGAAAAAGGAGACGAGAAGAAGGACAAAAAAGAAAAAGACGACAAAAAGAAAGACCAAAAGAACGGGGATCAAGATAAAAAAGATCAAAAAAACAAAAAAGACCCTAACAAAAAGAAAGATCAAAAGAACAAGCCAAAACCTAAAAAAGGAACGATGACTCCTCAACAAATTAAACAACTATTAGAAAGTTTAAACAACGAGGAAAAGAAAACACAAAAGAAGAT
>JBELDQ010000160.1:0-5041 GCA_042094215.1 Polaribacter sp.
CTTCCGATCTTCTAAATCGTTCAAATAATAAGCCGCTTCCTCTTTGTCGCTAAAGATCAATAGATACGGTTTTTCTGCTTCCTTAAAAGTTTCTGAAATGACAAAAGACAACGACGATCCCACCAAATTCGTTATTTGAAAATGGTTTTTATCGTGTTGTAATTCTTTTAAAATCTGCTTTGTCAATGCAGATGTTTTGTAATGATTTACAATGGTCTGTTTACTCAATGGTACTAAATTTCAACAAATGTACCACAACTCTTTAAATTTGGGTGCAATATCTCAAGTAAAAAGGTGTTATTTGTGAAAAAAAATTGCAAGTGATGAAGCCTAGAAAATTATGTTTAATTTTTCTATGTGTTGGATTTCAATTGATTGCTCAAAACATAGAAAAAAAATGGACTGTTGGCGCAAGTGTAGGAGTTGCGAAATTTAGTTCCGTAGATGCTCGAATTATCGGAGATCAATTTATTCTGCAAATACCTAAAATACAGATGTCTAGATATCTCTCAAAAGGGGTTTCTTTAGATGTTGGTTTTTCAGCGAGTCTCATTGATCGTGTTTCTGGAGTGTTCGATAATGCCAGAGATTATTTGTCAATAGATGTGGGGGCAAAGGTTGATTTTAGGCAATCGGATCAGAACTTGGTGCCTTTTCTTTTTGCAGGAACTAGTTTTATTCGTTCAAAGGGAGAGGTTACTCCAACTATAAATGTTGGTGGCGGCGCTTTGTTTTGGTTGCGTCCGAGTTATGGCATTCAGCCACAATTGTTGTATAAATCAGTTCATACAAACACGACAAGTATGCGCTCACATGCATACTTTTCTATTGGTTTGGTCTATAGTTTAAAGCCTCGAATATTGGTTCCTCGCTTATGGAAGATACGCGAGTAGTTGCTGTTGTAACACGAGTGATTATTTTTTGAGCGTTACATATTTTGTTAAAATAGCAGCCATTTTTTTACTGTTGATATAGCTGTCTATTTGCAAATCGATTTCTAATTTGGAGTTTAAAATGGTGGTTGTAGGATAGCTAATTTTTCCATGTATTGATGCTAGATTTTGAGCCAGTTCATGTGTTCCTGTGCCGCTTCCATTAGGCTTGTAGTGAAATTTTCTTCCAAACCAAACAATGTCTTTTTGTTCTTCCCCATCCAATTGTACAACGTAAAAGTAGGTATTTAGGAGGTTGATGACCTCTTTGTTTTTAAAGGTTGTGGTTTTCATACCATGGCAAATCTTACACCAGTCAGTGTGCAGAAATACGACAATTGGTTTTGGTGTTTGTTTCTGTAATTTTTCAACTTCAGGGAATGTAGAGATTCTTAATTGATTGCTTTCAGCTTGTGAGAACAGGCTTAGATTTAGGAGTAAAATGCAAAAAAACAGTAGATTTCTCATTGAAAAATGTGACTTTTATGTGTCTATTAAAAAACAGTGTATCGCAAACCTAAGAACATTCTAGCTCCTTGGTTTGATGCGTACACGTAGCTTGGATCGAATGCTTTTTCGGGGTTTAACTCAGTATCCACTCCAATATCGAAAGGATTGTTTGCACTATTAATACTGTTGGCCGCCGGAGTAAAATTTAAAAGGTTTTTTACACCGCCATACAATTCCCAGCCTGTATCTATCTTTTTGGTGAGTTGAATATTTTGAATGCTATACCATGGAGAAAAGGCTGCTCTTGAATCATTCTCTCCTAGCAAAGGCAAGCGCATAGGTCCGTACAAGTTTCCTGTATAGTCTAAAGTAAAACTAGGATTGAATTTGTAGGAGATAGACCAAACACCACTGAAGCTCTCTGTTAACAATTGTCTGGTTTGTATATCGTTTTCTGTGATGGAGACGTCCATTAAAGTTGCGCCAAAATTCATAGATAATCCGCTGGTAAAGGTAATGTCTGTGTTGAGTGAGATTCCTTTAGAAATAGAAAAGCCATCTAAGTTTGCATAGATAATTTTATTAGAGTCGCTCTCGTAATCGGGTAAAATTCGGTTGTCAAAATAGGTGTAGAAAATACTTGCATCTAGATTGATAAAGGAATTTTCGGTCGTTATTTTCTTCACATAATTGATGTTTGTATTCCAAGAAGTTTCAGGTGCTAATGTTCCCTCAAACTCAACCTCTCTCGCTCCCGTTAATGCCGCGTGATCTTCCGTGAAAATATTGGCTACTCTAAAGCCATTTCCGATGCTTATTCTTACGATATTGGAGTTGTCAATAGAATTCCATTTGTAATTTAGTCTCGGAGAAAAAATACGCCCATGCAAGCTGTTGTAATCTAGTCTTGCACCCAGTAGTACTTTGTGTTGTGCGTTGAGTGCAATTTCGTCTTGTACAAAAATACCAGGTAAATGAGTTATTGCTGCTTTGTTTGTAATCCCGTCATCTTCGAAAGTTGCAAAGGTATTGTCATCATAAAACGTATACCTGTAGGCCAAGCCTATTAGTACATCATGTTTTTCTCTTATTTTTTTGTTGTACACAAATTGACCAAAAGCAATGAATTGTTCCGCGTCGTACGCATCTGTTCCGTAGAAGGAGTCTTGATAATGCCCATTGGCACTAAATTGGAAATTGATGTTTTCTGAGGTAGGTAGTTCATAGGTTCCAAAAGTTTCCCATCTGCTAGTGTAGATGCTTTCACCGTATTTTATATCACTTCCTCTGAATTTCCTCTCCCAATCTAACTCACCTCCCCAGCGATCTTCGTACACGTAACGCCCGGCAATGGTAAATACTTTGTTGCTCGGTCTTTCAATGTTTATTTTGTTGAAAATAGAAATTCTATTTTGTAAGGTGACATCAGTAAAATTGTCATGGTTCTTGTCAATTCTATTTTGAAAGTTAAAGTAATTAATACCGAGCAAACCTTGTACTTTATTGGATGCTTTATAGCGCATGCCAATATCGGTGTTTACTTCTCCCCAAGAACTTGTAAAGACATCGCTTGTTAAGACGGGTGCATTTTCAGGTTTTTTAGTGATGATGTTGATGATTCCACCAACGGCTTCAGATCCGTAGAGTGAAGATGCGGGTCCTTTTACAACTTCTACTCTTTCTATAAGAGCCTGAGGTATTCCTGTTAAGCCGTACACTGTAGAAAGTCCACTCACAATTGGCATTCCATCAATCAAAACAAATGTATATGGGCCTTCCAAGCCATTAATATGGATGTCTCCCGTGTTGCAAACGTTACAATTCAGCTGTGGTCGAACGCCGTTTACATTTTGCATAGATTCAAAAACTGAAGGAGTAGGGTTTTTCTTAAAAAAAGTAGTATTGTAAACTTCAACAGGAACAGGGCTGTTTGTTTTTGTAACCGGTTTTAAAGTTCCGGAAATTACAATTTCGTCTAAGAGGCTGTCTTCAGATAAGTCGAAATTTTGAGTTAAATTTTGATTTCCAGAAAATGAAACTTTCGTCTTTTTAGTTTTGTAGCCAACACTACTCGCTGTAAGAGTGTATCTTCCATTAGGTATGTTTTTTATGTTAAAAACCCCGTTTTTATCTGTGTAGGTTCCTAATTTTGAATTGCTTAAGTATATATTTACAAAGGGAATTGCCTTTCCTTTTGATGTGGTTTTTCCAGAAATACTGTTTATTTGACTTTTAGCTGAAAATGCACCTACAAGAAGTAAGCAGGTAATATTCAATAAAATTTTCATTTGTATGTTTTTTGGCAAAGATAAAATAATTTTTAGGTTAGTCTAAAAATTATTTTACATAAGTCAAAAAAAAGCTATATTTGCCCTATAATCAATACTGTATGTTTACATCTTCTGAGGAAAACTATTTGAAAGCAATTTATCACTTAAGCTTTGTTGTAAAAAAAGGTGTGAGTACCAATGCAATTGCAAAAAAGTTAGCGACGAAGGCTTCTTCTGTAACAGATATGGTAAAGAAATTAGCAGATAAAAACGTGCTCGTTTATCAAAAGTACCAAGGGGTTAGTCTTACTGTTGAAGGAGAGAGAGCCGCTACTTTAATTATAAGAAAGCACCGTTTGTGGGAAGTGTTTTTGGTAGAGAAGTTAAATTTTAAGTGGGACGAGGTGCATGATGTAGCAGAGCAGTTAGAGCACATTAAATCGCCAAAATTAATTGACGAGATAGATGCGTTGTTGGGTTTTCCTACATTGGATCCTCATGGAGACCCTATTCCTGATAAAGAAGGTAAAATTAAGGTTAGAAAAAAAGTAAAATTATCTACACTCCGAGAAAACGATGAAACTATTTTATTAGCTGTTAAAGATTCATCGGATGCTTTTTTAAGGTATTTAAATAAAAAGAGAATCGCCATAGGTAATGCGATTAAGGTGTTGTATATAGAGCCTTTTGATAGTTCTGTTTTGATATGTATTAATGGAATGGAATTGCTAATTACGCATGAGGTTGCAGAGCATTTACTAGTAAAGGAAATCAATAGAAGTTAAGAAATGAAGAAATATTTATACATCGTATTCGTACTCGCTATTTTTGGTTGTGGGCAAAAAAACACATCGAAAAAAGGCAAGCTTCAGGTAGTGACAACAACAACAATGATTACAGATTTGGTTAAGAACATTGGAGGGGATAAAATTAAGGTCAGTGGTTTGATGGGCGCCGGTGTTGATCCGCATTTATATAAAGCAAGTGAGGGCGATGTGAGCAAGCTCTTTAACGCAGATGTTGTTATTTATAACGGGCTTCACTTAGAAGGAAAATTAGAAGAGGTGTTTGAGAAAATGCGTCATCAGAATAAAAAAACAATGGCTGTTTCTGATGCCATCGATAAAAATACGTTCATAGCCTCCGAGTTTTTTGCTTCAAATTATGATCCGCACATATGGTTTGATATTCAGAACTGGGAGCTGATAACAACCTATATCGTTCGTCAGTTGTCAGAATTAGATGCGGCAAATGCAGCTTTTTACGAGGAAAATGGAGCTATGTATTTAGAAAAGCTAGCTTCTTTAAAGTTGGAAATAACGAGTAGTCTTGGTCAAATACCTTTAGAGAAAAGAATTTTGGTCACTGCGCATGATGCTTTTAATTATT
>JBELDQ010000161.1:0-5027 GCA_042094215.1 Polaribacter sp.
CAAATTTTTCACAAAACACGAAGGTTCCACAAAAATGCGAGCGCGGAATTGTATTGCGTCGCTTTAGATGATCGCTTCTGATTTGTGTTTTTCCTAAACAGCAACACGATATTTATGAATGTCGTGAAGTACTTTTTGTGCGGCTTCACGGTATTGTTTAGTTTTATCTCAAGGAATTCATCGCTGTTATGGATTCCTCCCCACCAAAGTAATTCCTCCCCGAACTCCTTAAACTGAAATTTGACGCATGCATCACGGAACTGCATTAGATGCCTGTAGAGGGTTGCAGTAAAAACAGATGGAGGTTGTTGTGTCTGTTTTTTGATCGAAGACAAACCCTTTTCTAGAAGAGCTACAACAGCATGCAAAGCGTGCGTTTTATCTAGTTGGAATCACTTGCAGCAAAAGAAGAAGTAAACTCCTTTACCTATAAAATATAAACATCATTGTTATGAAAAAAATAAGACTGCTCTTTATGTTGCTTTGCTTTATCACATCACTTAAGGCGCAAGAATCTATCAACTGCGATTTTAATCTCAGAGAAGCAATTTTTTATTTAAAAGGTGACTCAAACTTTAAAAGAGACACCTTAAAAAGCATCCAGTATCTAAAGCCATGTATCAATAAAGGAGATGCAAGAGCCAACATAGTTTTAAGTAGAATTTATGCGTCTCAAAACGATCCAAACAAAAACAAAGAAGCCTTTAAAATCCTCAAAGACCTTGTAAAAGAAGACAACGCGATCGCGATGGGAGATCTAGGTGTTTTATATAAATATGGAATTGGCTGTAGGTTAAATTATAACAAAGCAAGAAAATGGTTTAAAAAAGCCGCTGAATTAGGAAATGACAAGTCAGCCTATAGTTTAGGGTATTTGTATTTAAAGGGGTTTGGAAACATTGAGCAAAACTATATAAAAGCAGTACAATGGTTTAAAAAAAGTGACTATCCGATGGCTACATATTGGCTAGGGGTATGTTATTATTATGGCTATGGAGTGAGTCAGAACATTGAAAAGGCAAATCAATTGCTAGGAACCAATCTCAAGAGAGGTTTTTCAATGAATCAAAGTACAACCAATACAAACACTAGTGCTAATCAGTTTTCAGAACCACTAGCAACGGAGAATGATGCATCGAATGAAACACTAGCTACTACAGAGCAAAACCTATATGGTCAGTGGACTGGAAAGTTGTTGAAATTTGATTGGTCTTCAAAAAACATAGAACAAAAGCATGATTTTACCCTTGAAATCAAATACGATTCCATAAAAGAACAGGCTGTGTATACTTTGCAAATAAATGATCAAAAGCCTGAAGAGAAAACTATAAACCGCATAGATGATGAAATCTATTTTGATGAGCTACATATTAAGTTACCACACAAGGCATTCAATGAAAACATCCCAAACAACCTTGATTATCAATTTTTGTCTTCAAAATTAAGCCTTAAAAGCATTGGTGAGTTTACTTTTTTAACAGGAACTATTGAAAATTATATCAATTCGTGGAATGAATCAGGAGCACCTTTAAAATTTGTATTACAAAAGAAAGAAACTTTTGCCAATAGTGAGCAAGAACTTTCTGATGAGGTATTAAATGCATTATCCAGCCAAGAAGATACCTTTATTAAATTATACCCCAACCCTTTTAAAAGAGATTTAATTATTTCATACACCTTGGAAACCCCAAGTAATGTGGTTGTAAAAGTTACTGACATTAATGCTACTAAAGAATTTGTTGTTGAAAAAGGAAAGCAACAGAAAGCAGGAAAGCATCGCTATTTTTTTAATGGAACGCATCTAAAAAAAGGACTATATGTGGTTACAGTGCTTGCCAACAATCTGAGAAAAACAAGAATAATTGTAAAAAAATAAGGCGATGAAAATATACAAACAAATACGTATTCTCTTCCTTTTAGCACTATTCATCTCGAGCTCAATAGTGGGGCAAGAAGAAGGGAGAATGAGAATCAGGCACGATGAATTTCTAATCCACGATGTGTTTGGCGATATTAAATATCCAACACCTTCATGCGACTACTGTGAGGATTTTTCTTTTGATTGGGATGTTTCTTTTAATACAGCCTTTAATAATTTAAAATTATTGGAGGAAGCATTAAATGCGAAACAAAGAAACTGGTATAACAAACAACAAAATCTTATCAAAGAATATATTGAAGAGAAACTCAATGACTCATTTAGAAATTTTGAAGAGGCGAAAAATCAATGGTTTTTGCATGGTGAACGCAAAAATATAAAAAAGCATACACGTGTTTTAAAAGATAAATTTAATAACTTGTATAATGCAGGCGTTTCTAAAACTGGTCGCTATCTACGTGAATTAAAATTAGTAAGATTAAGAGAGGCAGAAATTAGAGCAGGTAACATTGCTAATTCACAATTTGGATTCCTTGAAATAAAAGGAATTTCGTTGAAAAATATTACATCATTACATGAAATTCTACAACACAAATACACGATTGAAGACGACTTTGCAAACAACGCTTGGAGAAGCTATGAATATAAATACATTGCAGAGAAATTAGGTTTTCTTGGCAGCGATTTTGAACAAATAATACTTGATCTTAAAAATACGTATTACAAAAGTTTTAGTGATTGGGATAGGCTTGGCCTGATGCAGTTCTTATTGAACTACGAGGCAACTAAAGATCTAATGGATTGCACTCCGTGTGTGCTGCCCCCCGAGCTTGCAAAGTTTATAAATTCTGACATGGCTACACAACCAGTTATAGAAGAATATGCGAAAAATAACAGAGGAGGCGATGTGTCTCTTTTTGATCCAAGATACCCTCAAAGACATCGATACAAGTATCAAAATAATTTTTGTGGAGGATATATTAACTATGCGGCTTGGGAAGCAGAGAAACAAGACGCTTTGGATAAGTTGCTCGAGGACACTTCAACGGCAGAATTTGCGTTTAGAAATTTTGTCAAAGAATTAGAGTTAAACTTTGATGACTATGCTGTCGATTATAGAAATAGTCGTTCGCTTTCAAATGGGGAATTAGCTCTAATACTCCAAAAAACAGAATTCATTTACAGTAAAATAAACACTATAAGTAAAGAAAACATCAATCAATTAAGTTTTGCAGACCAACAACTTGTTATACAAGACATACTTTTTGTCACCATGTTTCCTTGGATAAAAGATTTGGCTTCTCAACTACCCAGCTCAGCAGAAGAATGGAAAGCTTTATTTGAAATAATGAAACCAATTTTATTACAAATTGGAATTGAATTTGTGCCTCTAGGGGGAGCCTATAATTCTGCAATAGATACTCTAAATGGTATAAACTCGGGAGATAAGACAGCAATTGCCTTGGGTGTTCTCGGTGTCATCGTAGAGTTCACTCCCCTTGATCAAATAAAGAATTTTATTCAACTAACAAGATATAGCAAGAAAGGATTTAAAATATTTAAATTAACTCGTAAATTTACAAGTGTTATAAGAACTGCATTAGCTAATGGTGCAGAAATTATATTAGATGGTTCTACAGTTATATTTAAAAAAGCAGGTAGTGAAATAGCAAGAATAGTAAATAATGTAATGACATTTAATTATTCTGGTTTTGGAGGTAGTATAATTACTAATCCAAATAAAACAACTACCGTGATTGGTAAATGGATTGATAATGTAGATGGAAGTGGAATAAAAGGAATTATTGAGTCAGGATTATCAAAAAATGGAGAGAATATTGGAGGGTTAAATTTACTTAATTTTGATGGCTCAGGTATGACTCAAGCACAACAATGGTTGGAAAATCGTCAATGGTTGGACGCAGTAATTACTAGAGGTGATATTATAAGGAATATTTCTAATCCTTTTGATAATCTTAATAGATATATTACTAATAGTAATGGTCAATTTATAAATGCAGTAGGTGATGTCATTTCCGAAAGTCAATTACCTAGTCAAGGAGTTCTTAGTTTTTTTGGAAGGGAAATTGATTATTTGCAAAATGCGGGCTATATTTACAACGCATCTTTAAAAACCTGGTTTAAACCTTAAAGAATAAGTATGATAGAGCAATTCAATTTAAAAATGCAGAAATACAACTTACTAGAAACATTTCAAAAAAGACATTTCAAGAATAGTTTTTATAATGGTTTAGGAAAAGGGTTTGGTAAGAAAAACCCAAAATATATTTACACTAATCACCTTAAGTACTATCTTTTACATTTTTTGTTTACAAATAATATATCTTTCAATGATTTAATTGTTTTGGCTGTTGAGAAGAAGGATATTGATTTAATCTTTTATAGTATTTATTTAATGGCTCAAGAAATTGAAGAAACTCATCCAAGAGAATTACAGGATTGGTTTTTCAAAATCTATTTCTCTTTAAAACAGATTAATGAAAACCCTATAAAGGAAATCACAGATTTTCTAAAACTTGATTTAATCAAAAAATCACAATTAACTTTTTTTAATGAAATTATTAATGATTTTGAAATTAGAAAAAATGCTTTTGAAGGAAGTTATCTAATTGAGAGGAAGCCTTTCTTTCATTTTAAAATGAAGGACTTTTAATTTTAACTCTATTTATTTCTTAGGCTAAATATATAAGTAGAGAAAAATACAATTACTTCAATGATAAAATTTAATGGTTACTATGTATATGAACCTGTGTTATATCAAGAAAGACAAGATTGGGAGCCTTGGTAACTTGTACAGGCTTATTTGTTTTATAAAAATGGTACTTGTAGGTCAGCTAACAAATTTATAAAAAATAAAGAGGATATTAATTGTTCTATTTCAGATTTTAAAGATGATAATAGTCTATATAATTACTACTTAACTAACAAAGGAATATGTCTTAAAAAAAATGAAGAACAAGAATGGGAAGCAAATTTTTATTATGATAATATTTCTGAAAATGAGTTTAAGGATAGACAAACAGGAGAGCATATAAAATTTGTTCATTGGAAAAAATAATAATACAAACCACAACACGGTATAAACAATAGCACTTTCAGCGGGGAAAAATCTGCCTATTTTTAGGGC
>JBELDQ010000162.1:0-4864 GCA_042094215.1 Polaribacter sp.
GATGTTTGTTATTTAGTTCTAAATTGAGCGTTGGCAAGACATACTCTTTTGCAATTTTTGGCGTAGCGTTGGCTTTAGCGAATTGCGAATGTGTATGGCTTTGAGCGTTGGCTTTCATTCTAAATTGCTCTTTCTTGATATAAGTATTCTTGAAATCCGATAAAGGTTTCTCTAATCGACTTAATATCTCCTAATTCACGTTTTGCATCTGCAATAGCTTTGTATTTCAATTCCAATAAATTCGGAAGTTTAGAATCGTCTAATTCGTCAACTCCTTCTTTTACGTATTGTTCCAACACAAAATTCAAAAACTCTTGTTGCTTTTGGTTGTAATCATTCATTTGAATTTTTGCTCTTCCTGCTCTTTCCAATCTTGGAACATGGTCTTTGTGATAAGCAACATAACTTAACACATCAAAAAGGTCGCTATCTTCTCCGTGAATTAGGTTTCTCAAATCTTCTAATTGCGAATTTGTATATCCTTTTTCGCTTAATTCTGTGAGCAGTTTTTTACGAGTGCTTGGTAAACTCCAAAGTTGGCGTAATTCATTTTCGTTTGTAAAGAATGTAGGTAAATCGCCAAACAATTGTTCAATAAATTCTTGAGAGGAAATCGGTTTTCCTGTTGGGCTCCAAAATGAAGTTTTAACCATTGAATCTATTTCTCTCACTTTGTTATCAGAGAGTTTAACTTTTATCATTCTTCTTGGTGGCGTTTCACAAACACAAGGAATATTATCACATTCAGGACAAGGTTCAGGTTCAGGTCTTTCGCAAACACAAGGTGTTTCTCCACAAATATTGCAAGGTCTTGGTGTTCCTCCTCCTGTTGGTTGTTCAGGTTCTAACGGTTCTCCATCCCATTCTGGGTCTTGGAAATGATTGTGAGCATTAACGAAATCAAAAATTGTAAAATAATCTTTTCCATCAAAAAGTCGAGTTCCTCTACCAACTATTTGTTTAAATTCAACCATTGAATTAACTGGTCGCATTAAAACGATATTTCTAATTTCAGGTGCATCAACTCCTGTACTTAACTTCTGTGAAGTTGTTAGAATTGTTGGAATACTCTTTTCATTATCTTGAAAATCTCTTAAATGTTGCTCTCCGATTTTTCCATCATCCGCAGTTACTCTATGGCAATAATTTGTATTTCTACTTTTGGCATATTGATTAATTAAATCTCTAACTGCTGCTGCATGAATTTGAGTTGCACAGAAAACCAATGTTTTTTGGTTTTGATTTATAGAATCCATGAAGAGTTTTACTCTGTATTCTTCTCTTGCTTTAATCTCAATAATTCTATTAAAATCAGCTTCTGTATATTCTCTACCTTCTTCAATTTCGCCTTCTACTTCATCATCAGAAGTATAGGTGTAATCATCTATTGTAGTATCTATTTCTTTGACTTTAAAAGGCGTTAAGAAACCATCATTAATTCCGTCTTTTAATTTATAACTATAAACTGGCTCTCCAAAGTAATCATAGGTATCTCCATTTACATCTCTTCTTGGTGTTGCTGTTAAACCCAATTGTACAGCAGGCGAGAAGTAGTCCATTATTGCACGCCAAGAACTTTCGTCATTTGCACCACCTCTGTGGCATTCATCAATAATGATAAAGTCGAAAAAATCATTTGGATATTGACCGAAATTAAAATTAGAAACATCATAAACTACTTGTGGTTCTGCTGCTTGCAATTCCTCTTCTTCTTCAAATTCCGTTTCCGTTTTAACATTGGTCATGAAACTTTGAAAAATAGTAAAAAAGATACTTCCGTTTTTTGGAACACCACCTTTCTTTTTAATTTCGGAAGGTCGAATACGTACCTTGATATTTTCATCTATTGTATCAAATGCATTGAAAGCATTAAAAGCTTGGTCTGCTAAAATGTTTCTATCAGCCAAAAACAAAATTCTTGGTGCTCTGCTTGCATCACGTCTTAAATTCCATTTAGCATGAAATAATTTCCAAGCTATTTGAAACGCAATAGCTGTTTTTCCTGTTCCTGTTGCCAATGTTAGTAGAATTCTGTCTTTTTTTTCAGAAACAGCTTCTATTACTTTGGCGATTGCATTCTGTTGATAATATCTTGGTTGCCAAGTTCCACCTCTATCCTCAAATGGGATTGCAAAAAGGCGGTCTTTCCAATTGGCAATTTCAATTTTGTAATCTTCTTTGGGTGTTGGGTAGGTCATTTCCCAAAGCTCGTCTGGTGTTGGGTATTTAGATACATCACCTTCTGTAGCTTCTTCTATATCTATTCCGTAAATTTTTAAACCATTTGTAGCATAACTGAAACGAATGTTGAGGCGTTCTGCATAATCTTTGGCTTGACCAACTCCATCTGTATAATATAAATCTCTTTTTTTTGCTTCTATTAAACCAATTCTTCTGTTTTTGTATTCTAAAACGTAATCAGCAAAAAGAGGTGTTGCTCTTCTGTTTTGACCAATTAAACGACCTTTGGTAATAGGAAACTCCAAACGCAAACGACTGCCTTCAACAATTCCCCAACCTGCTTCACGCAATGCTGGTTCTATTAAATCATGTTTAGTTTGTGCTTCGTTCATGTTAATTTTCTGCTAATTCATTATTTTCAATTAAAAACGGTAAACCAGAAACAGATAATTTAAGCTCTTCAATTAAAGCTGAATTTGCTTTAATATTAAGTTCTACTTGGTCTGTGATTTCTTTCATCCTATCCAAAACTTCAACTATTTGATTTTGAATTTCAATTGGTGGAATAATTAAAGGACAATCTAAAATATCCGATTTCCTCAAATTAGTCTGGTTTTCTCCATTATTGAATTTTAAATAGTGCTTGTTTCTATTTAATTGATAGTATAAAAATTTACTATTAAATCTATCTGAACGTATTGCACAAATACGTTGATTCAGAGAATATTTATCATCTTCATCAATTAAGAAGCATTTTGCAAGTGCTTTTCCATTTGGTACATCACTCATCACGAGAACTACATCATTTTCGAATAATGGAAAAATTTGATTTTGAGTAAATTTACGTACTTCTCCTTCTGTCGAAATAAATTTAGAATTTACAACTACAAAATCGCCATTGATGTCAATTGCTTTTTCATGTGCTTTACCATTAAAGAAATCACAGGATTGACCTAATGTACTTATTTCCCATTCTTCTTGCCTGTTGGAATCCAAAGCCTGTAAGTATCTCTGAAAAAAACCATCATTTAATAATTGATTTGTTTCATCATTAAGTGATGTAATCTCTTCAACAATATCATTTGGTAACCTGTCAGAAATCTCATCCGCTTTATTTGGGTTACTTATTTTTAAATCAAAACTATTCTCGTCAATTTCGGAAACGTGAGTAAACCAAGAATTGTCTGAAACTTCAAAATTGTTCTGCTTTTCTAAAAACTCTACTAAATCATTATCCGCTAAAGGTGAACGTTTACCTAAACTTCTATCAACTTTAAGTTCGTAAGTCCAAATCTTTTTTGTTGGTGAACCTTTTGTGAAAAATAAAACCACAGTTTTTTGACCAACTCCAGTAAAAGTACCTACTGGTAAATCTAATATTGTATGTAAATCACAACTTTCTAATAAATGTTTCCTTAATGAAATAGAAGCATTATCGGCATTACTTAAAAAAGTGTTTTTTATAACTATTGCAGCTCTACCACCAGCTTTTAAACTTTTAATAAAATGTTGAAGAAACAGCGAAGCTGTTTCTCCTGTTTTTATATCAAAGTTTTGTTGAACTTCTTTTCTTTCTTTTCCGCCAAATGGTGGATTTGCTAAAATTACGTGATAACGGTTTTTCTCTTGAATATCACGAATATTTTCTCCCAATGTATTTACATGAATAATATTTGGTGCTTCAATGCCATGAAGAATCATATTCATAATTCCAATTACATACGCCAAATTCTTTTTCTCTTTTCCGTAAAGCGTTTCTTCTTGTAAGGTTTTAAGATTGTCGGTTGTTTTTTCCATGCGGTCATACATGTATTCGTACGCCTCGCATAAGAAACCACAAGAACCTGCTGCACCATCATAAATTTTTTCGCCAATTTGTGGGTCAACTACGTTAATCATAGCTCGAATTAATGGTCTTGGTGTGTAGTATTGTCCACCATTACGACCTGCATTTCCCATGTTCTTAATCTTGCTTTCGTACAAGTGACTTAATTCATGTTTATCGGTTGAAGCTCGGAAAGGCAATTCGTCTGCGTATTCTAAAATTTCACGCAAGTTGTAACCACTTTGAATTTTGTTTTTTAGTTCAGAGAAAATTTCCCCAATCTTATATTCAATGGTTTTAGGATTATCAGCTTTTTGTTTGAATTCTGCTAAATATGGAAATAAACGGTTATCTACAAACTGAACCAAGTCTGGTCCTGTCATAGCTTTGTGATGGTCTAATTTTCCGTCAGCACCTTTTGGCATTGCCCAATTTGGCCAACGATATTCTTCATCTAAAATGAATTTGTATTCTTCTCCTTTTAATTCCGCTTCGTCTGCTTTGTCCTGTTCTAATTCGTCCAAGTAGCGTAAGAACATAACCCAAGAGGTTTGTCCTATGTAATCTAATTCACTATCTGCTCCTGAATCTTTGTAAAGCAGGTCGTCTATATTTTTAAATGTTTGTTCGAACATGTATTTTATTTCTTCTTTTTTATCGCTGTTTTCGAGCGTTGGCTAAAATAGCTCTTTTGTTTTTTTTAGCGTTGGCTTTTGCGTTGGAAAAAAAACAAATGTGCTATTTATGCGGCTGGCTTGTTTAGTTCAAATTTTCAATGTTTTGTCGTTTTTCCGCATTATGCACAACGTTCGGTGTATGGTTTGTTGCGTGTTTAAAGATACAATCTTTTAACTTAAA
>JBELDQ010000163.1:0-4822 GCA_042094215.1 Polaribacter sp.
GTAATATCTACAAGTCCTGCTTTTCTAATTTCATGATTTACTACTTTTGCAGCCAATCGAATTGAATTTATTAATCGAGAAAGCTCTCCAGAAGAATATTTAAAATGTCTCTGATTATCAATAATAAACTCACCAAGGGTCATGTGTTTTGTGTGCATAGCAAATAAAATGTAAAAGTTGAACAAATATCGTTTAAATTTGTTGTACGAAAAGCATAATTATGAGTTTTATTATTAGAGAGGGACACAAGGAGGATATGCATGCCGTATTCGATTTGATTGTTGAATTAGCAGTATTTGAAAAATTGCCAAATGAAGTTGAAATCACTGTAGAAGACCTCATTCGTGACGGGTTTTCTGAGTATCCTAAATTTAAGGTTTTTGTGGCTGAGCAACAGGGAGTTATTGTTGGAGCTGCCTTGTTTTACGAACGTTATTCTACCTGGAAAGGAGGCATTATTCACCTAGAGGATTTGATTGTTACTCAAGAAAAAAGGGGACTTGGTATTGGCTTGGCGTTGTATAGAGCTGTATTGAAACACGGCTATGATTTGGGGTGTAAAAGAATTACTTGGGACGTGCTAGATTGGAATACCTCAGCAAAAGAGTTTTACAAAAGCACAGGAGCTACTGTTTTAGAAGATTGGCAAGTTGTACATATGAGAGAAGCAGACTTGAAAAACTTTATAGAAGCATAGTGTATGAGAGTTTTTAAATTTGGAGGAGCTTCCGTCAAAGACGCAGCCGGTGTCAAAAACCTGTCAAAGGTCTTATTGCATCAAGGCCATACAGATACATTGATCGTGGTTTCTGCAATGGGTAAAATGACAAATGCTTTTGAAAAAGTTGTTCATGCATATTTGTATCAAAAAGAAGAATTACAGAATGCTCTCAGCTACGTAAAGTCATATCATAAAAAACTTATCAGTGCGTTATTTTTGAAAGAGGATGTAATTTTTGATAGCGTCAAAGGCCTCTTTCAAAACTTGGATGATTTTATGGCTCAAAATACATCTGACAAGTATAATTATGTTTATGACCAAATAGTTTGTACTGGGGAACTCTTATCTACTGCTATTGTAAGTGCTTACCTCACTAAGCAAAAGATTTCAAATGAGTGGCTAGACATCAGAACTATCATAAAAACCGACTCAAATCATCGAAGTGCCAACGTAGATTGGGAGTCAACAACTGCCAATATAAAAAAATTAGAGAAAAATATACTATATATCACACAGGGTTTTATTGGAGGGGAATCTCAAGGAAATACCACCACCTTGGGTCGAGAAGGATCTGATTATACTGCGGGAGTTTTAGGCCACTGTTTGTCGGCCAAAAGTGTGACCATTTGGAAAGATGTACCCGGAGTATTAAATGCAGATCCTCGAGTTTTTGACCGAACCGTATTGCTTGAGCAGATTTCATATCAAGAAGCTATAGAAATGGCATTTTACGGGGCTTCTGTAATACACCCAAAAACAATAAAACCACTCGAAAATAAATGCATACCCCTGCATGTACGTTCCTTTGAAAATCTTGAAAATACGGGTACAAAAGTGAGTAAAGGAGTAGCGATAATTCCAAAAACGAGTTGTTTTATTGTGAAGAGAAATCAACTTTTGGTTTCTATTTCTACGACTGACTTCTCCTTTATGGCAGAAGAAAATTTGAGTAAAATTTTTAAACAATTGCATCGAAATAAATTAAAGGTAAATTTAATTCAGAATTCAGCGATTAGTTTTTCGGTCTGTGTCGAAGATAATTTTTCTCAATTTAATGCGTTTTATAAGGCATTGTCTCCAAGTTTTAAAATCAGGTATAATACTGATCTTACGATGTATACGGTGAGGCATTTTGATGCTGCTGCTGTTGATAAAATTGAAAGTAAAGGGCTTGTGCTAGTGAAGCAGAGCAGCAGAGAAACCATTCAGTTCGTTTTGGATGAGAAAAATAATTATGAGAACTAATTATTTTACGTTAAGTTTGTATTTATGTCAATTTTTAACATATGAGTATTGTTACATCTAAGGAAATTGCAAGTGTTTTAGGAGTTTCAAAATATGGGTTTTTAGGGACCTTTGTTGGTTGGTTACTCATGAGGGTTCTACGTATTTCTAAGGTAAATAAGGTATACAATGCGCACAAACATAAGTCAGATTTAGATTTTCTAAATGGTATTTTAAGTGAGTTTAAAATTGAGTTTGAAATTCCAGAAGAGGATTTAAAAAGAATCCCTAAAACAGGTCCTTTTATAACTATTTCAAACCATCCTTTAGGGGGTGTTGATGGCGTTTTATTGCTGAAATTACTGATAGAGCAACGTGCAGATTATAAGATAATTGCCAACTTTTTATTGCATAGAATTGAGCCTTTAAAGCCCTATGTAATGCCTGTAAATCCTTTTGAAAATCACAAGGATGCAAAATCGAGTGTTGCAGGAATTAAGAATGCATTGACTCATTTGAAAAATGGATTTCCGCTAGGGATTTTTCCTGCCGGAGAAGTTTCCACCTATAGAGATGGTAAATTGATGGTAGACAAACCATGGGAGGAAGGTGCAGTTCGTTTAATTAAAAAAGCAAATGTCCCTGTAATTCCTATCTACTTTCATGCAAAGAATAGTACCTTGTTTTACGTGTTGTCTAAGATTAGTGATACATTTAGAACAGCTAAACTACCCTCTGAGTTATTATCTCAAAAACACAGGATTATCAAAGTTCGTATTGGGAAGCCAATTTCTGTTAAAGATCAAGATGCTTATGAAGACATTCCTTCATTCTATCAGTTTATCCGAAAGAAAACCTATATGTTGGCAAATCCTTTTGAAAAAAAGACAACGGTCATACTTTCAAAGCAGCATCTAAAAATACCAAAAGCGCCAAAAGAAATTATTTCTCAAAAAAACGTCAATGACTTTATCAAGGAGATCAATCATTTAAGAGAAAATGAGAGTCGTCTTTTACAAAGTAAAAACTACGAAGTGTATTTTGCAGCAGCCAAAGAGATTCCTTCTTTGTTACAAGAAATTGGACGTTTGCGAGAGATTACATTTAGAGATGTTGGAGAAGGAACCAATAAGGCGATAGATTTAGATAAGTTTGACACCTATTACCACCACTTATTACTTTGGGATAAAGAAGCAAAAACTCTTGTTGGAGCCTATAGAATGGGTCTCGGGAAGGAGATTTATGCGCAACATGGTATTTCAGGGTTTTATATCCATACCTTGTTTCGTTTTGAGCCCGAATTATTTTCAATGATGGAGGCTACCATAGAAATGGGGCGTGCTTTTATTGTGAAAGAATACCAGCAAAAACCCATGCCACTATTTTTACTATGGAAAGGAATTGTGCACGTAACATTGAGATACCCTGAGTACAAATACTTAATGGGAGGCGTGAGCATAAGCAACCAATTTTCTGAGTTTTCTAAGTCCTTGATGATTGAGTTTATGAAATCTCATTACTACGATCCTTATATTGCGCAGTATATTTTTCCCAAGAAGGAGTTTAAGGTGAAATTAAAAGATGTTGACAAAGACTTCGTATTTGATGCCACGAAAGCAGATATGCAAAAATTCGATAAAATTATTGATGAGATAGAGCCCGGAGCACTTCGAATACCTGTGTTAATCAAGAAGTATGTAAAACAAAACGCGCGTTTGGTGGCCTTTAATGTAGATCCAAAATTTAACAATGCAGTAGATGGACTCATGTATATTCGTGTTTCTGATATCCCCGATAGTACGGTAAAACCGGTTATGGAAGAATTTCAAGCTGAGTTAGAGAAGAGAGCCACAGAGACGCAACAAGGAAAAGAATCGTAAAAATAAAAAAGCCAAACAGGAATGTTTGGCTTTTTTATTTTTACGATGCGAATTGATTTAAAACCAATTCTTTTTATTGACTTGATAGATTTCAATAAATTCTTCGTCAGATTTTGTTAGGTAAATAATGCCTTCAATAATTCCTATTAATCCCATGAGCCAAGCGGCTATTCCACAAGTGATGACACTCAATAACAACATTACAAGACCTTGCGTTGTGTAGCCTAAAATAAACTTATGTATGCCTAAGGTGCCTAAAAGGATTCCTAAAATACCTGCCGCAACTCTTTTGCTAGATTGCTTTATTATTGGATTTCCGTTTTCATCTACTACTTGCATATGCTTATTTTAATATAGTTGAAATATAAAATTACAAAAAAGGAATGTCTTTTACTTGTGATTTTTGTGCTTTATTTGTTTGTTATTCAAATAGTTCGGTTAATTCTGCGCCGTTTTGTGTTGTTGTGCTATGCTCTTTAAGACCGCAACGGAGTGTAGAAGTGCTCTTTAATTTTATCTACAATAGTCTGTGCTAACTTTCTTTTACTTTCAGTGGTCCAACCAGCAACATGCGGAGATAGTAACACGTTCTCAGCAGCAATTAAATAGTTGAATACAGCAGGTATTGATGAGGTAAATAAATTTTCAAAAGATTTTTTTTCGTACTCGAGTACATCCAATCCTGCACCTACTATTTTTCCGCTTTTTAATGCCGTAACAAGGTCTTTTGTGCAAACAGCGGTTCCTCTAGCGGTATTGATAAGCCAAAAAGAATGCTTAAAGTTATTGATGAACTTGAGGTCAATCATGTGTGTGGTTAAGGGTGTTTGTGGCGTGTGTATACTTACTACGGTAGCTCTTTCTTGAAGCTCATTTAAAGACACTTGTTTGCAATTTGCATCGCCTATTCCAGGTTTGATGTCATAACAGAGTACCTCTGTATCAAAACCTCTTAATTTCTTTGCAAACGATTTACCCATATGGCCATAGCCAATCA
>JBELDQ010000164.1:0-2935 GCA_042094215.1 Polaribacter sp.
TCTGTAAATGCCATTATTATTTCATTGGCATTGTCGAGCCTTTTACCAAAATTAGATAATCCATCGAATCAGTATTTAATTGTACCAACCATTATTTTTATAGCCTTTACGATTGCCTCAATTGTGCTATCTATACTAGCAACTAGGCCCAATGTAACAGAGGGTAAGTTTAGTAGAAAAGATGTAGAAGATAAAAAAGTAAATTTATTGTTTTTCGGGAATTTTCATAAAATGAGCTTGCCAGAGTTTGAATGGGCAATGGGAGAATTAATGAAAGACAAAGACTACCTATATAGTGCAATGACAAAGGATTTGTATTTTTTAGGGAAGGTACTCGATCGGAAATATAAAATATTAAGAATCACCTATTTGGTTTTTATGATTGGAATTATTATTTCGGTAACCGCATTTGCATTCGCGTTTAAAATGCAAGAATCCGGGTTGTCTTAAGCTTTTATTTCTTCGATGAGGTCATGAAGCGCAATTGATTTTTCTGTGTTAAAGTCTTTATGGTAAAGCACCTCTGCACGAAGTGCTTTGAGTCCAGAAACACCTTGTAAGTCTTCAATATCTAGCTTCTCTACCTTACCTAGATAGTTTTTAGATTGTAAGAATTTTATATATTTCAGGTACTCAATGGCATCGCTATCTTGCGCATACACAATTGCAATTTTTCCTGGAACAGTTAAGCGTTCGGTGCTGTCTTTTATATGGGCTTTGTCAATCCGTTTTTTAATGATTTCGTAGCGAATGTTGTAGGCACCATCAACATCAAATTGTTTTTCATCCATTCTAAATTTAATTGCCAACGGATTGCTGTGCACAAGTATCAATGAGGCAACTCTTAGTTCATGATGCATTTCCGAGCGTGCTTTAAACGCAACATTTTCAAGTTCGCACATCATTTGTAATTGCCACAATCTTAAATTGTACAAGAACAACATGTCAAAAGTAGTGTTCTTAACCAATGAACTTCCTATATACATATTGTACTCTATGCCATCTGTTTTATAGCGCTCAAAATAATGTGGAAACATGGCTTGAGCTTCTTCTTGCTTTTGATCTAAAAATTTAGCCAGTTTATCGTTGAGTAGGGTCACACTATCTTCGTAATCTTTTCGTTTCTCATAGACTACTTGCAATTTGTCATCTATGCGATTCATGTAAATCGTTACATGTTCAGCTAAGTGCTTGTTGATGTGTTTAATGTGATTAAATACAGGGTAGATTTCTCGTTTTAGAAAGTCGATAATGGCAATTTCATCACCCGCTTTTAGACCTTCTGAAATAGTTGTAGCATAGTCTTTTACTCTAAAAATTAACTCATCATAAATGGGTAATTTTTCGCTAATGCATGCTTCGTCTAAGATGGTCGTTGCCAATGCTAGCTGCGTCGCTAAATCTTCCTTAATTGCCTCATTTCTTGCTATGGAAGATCCTTTTATGTCACTTTGACCAAAGAGCGGATAGACATCGTTAAACACGATCTCATTTAGTTTGGGCTTCGCAATCTTTTCCGTTACTTGTTGCTGGTAATTTTCTGCAGCTTCAATAAAACGCCATTTTACTGAAGAGTGAATGGTGGTATAATGCTCTTGAATGGTTGCCTCAATTACATTGAGGTGCTCTTCAGAGAAGCGATCTATGGCTGCTTTGAACACCGGAATAATATCTTTTAGTTTATTTTGATTGATAGAGTTCAGCTCAAAAGGTCTTGGAGAAGCAATTTCTAATATAGATAAATCCTTCCCAGAACTCGCTTTGATTGGAATTAAAATAACACTTCCAATGCCTTGAGCTACTAAGGTGTTGTATAAAGGATTGCTATTTGTGAGTTTTCCATATTTTTCAATATCTGAGATGGCAAAGGTTTCTTGCTTCTTGAAAATGGTTTCTAGTATGAAGTCACAAAAAAAAGAATTTGAGTATTCTGGCAGTTCACCAGACACAATAATGCTCTCAGATATTTTACTTTTAACGTTGATTGTCTCGTCGTTGTTTGCAGAAATATCAAAAACAGCATACCCTAGCTTTAAATCTTTAATGTTAAAGAAATCTCGTATGTTGTTTTGTAGGTCTGTTAATAGGTTGTCGTCGCTACGCAATAAATTTGTTCGAATATTAGAAATTGTTTCATCAGTAGTGACATCAAACAAATTCATGATACCAAATCCTTTATAAATGTAGCTGTTCGGAGGGAATTTTTGTTTCCAAACATCGATATTGTCAAAATTATCTAAGAGTAATTTGATGTCTTTATCTGTAATCTTCGGAGCGTCTTTTGTGGGTGATATTTCACCGAAATCTCCATTGAAAGCAGCTCTGTAATGTCTCGTAATACCTGTGTTTACATTGGGTATGTCAAAAAAGAAAGGCCTTTTTAAATCAATGTGGTAATCGTAAACAGAGGCTAAAATTAACGTACATCCATATATGAACAAAAGATCATCTTCAAAATTACGAGGTTTTGCCACATAACTGTCTCCAGCATTTTCCAAGATGCTTTCGAAGCGCGTTGTAAATTTAAATGATGTAAAGGTAAATGGAATCGTGGCCGACTTTATTTCGTTGAGTAGAAGAGGTTCTGGAAATAAAGGGTCTAACAATAATTGTACAGTGTCATCTAGTTTTTCTAGTAATGTGAAATCTGAAAAACCATCAATGAGTTCAGGATGTTTTTCGACTCCAGCAACCATTTTTTTTGCATATTCATGAAAAGGATGGTCTTTAAACGCTTCTGCTGCGTATTTTTGATACATTAAAAACACCTTTTCAAAACTTATATGAAGTTGTAAAGGAAGTTCTATAGATTCTTGGTTTTCAAGTTGTAAGATGTTCATAAGGTGCTGTTCTTAACCGTGCAAAGATAAGGAATGTATTTGTATAGACGTTTTTTTGAGGGCACCTTACAGTACCGGTTTAGCAAATGTTGTAC
>JBELDQ010000164.1:3035-4804 GCA_042094215.1 Polaribacter sp.
GGTGGGTAGTTTTTTACAATCTCCAACATCGTTTCATTTAACTTGCTTGTTGGAATTCTATTCTTTCTGCTTTGAAAAACAGTAACAGCTGTTTCAATGGCTTTAAAAATACGTTGTTTCGTCAATACAGAAACAAAGATGATTGGCACATCTGTGAACGGTGCAATTTGCTTTCGTACTGCAGCTTCATAATCACGCATGGTATTGGTTTCTTTGTCTACCAAATCCCATTTGTTAATAAGAATTACGACTCCTTTTTTATTTTTTTCAGCCAACCAAAAGATATTTTGATCTTGACTTTCAAAGCCTCGAGTGGCATCGACCATTAAAATGATTACATCAGAATATTCAATGGTTCTCACTGCTCGCATCACAGAATAAAACTCTAAATCTTCTTTTACTTTTGATTTTTTTCGAATTCCAGCAGTGTCAACTAAATTGAAATCAAAACCAAAACGATTGTATTTTGTGTCAATAGAGTCACGCGTTGTACCCGCAATGTTGGTCACAATATTTCTGTCTTCACCAATTAAGGCGTTTATAAAAGATGATTTTCCGGCATTAGGTCTTCCAACCACAGCAAATCTAGGCAATTCGTCTTTTTCCAAATCAACTTCCTCTGGAGCAGGCATGATCTCTGCCAATGCATCTAGTAATTCTCCAGTTCCACTTCCGTTAATAGATGAAATGGTGTGGTATTCGCCTAAGCCTAAATTATAAAATTCAACTGCATCTGCAGCACGCATCGCATTGTCAACTTTGTTTACTGCGATGAATAGTGGTTTTTTTACTTTTCTTAAAAGCTTTGCAACTTCTGTATCCATAGGGGTAATCCCTTGTTCAACATCAACCACAAACACAATAATATCGGCTTCTTCTAAAGCTAATTGAACTTGTTTGCGTATTTCATCTTCAAAAATATCATCCGATCCAACCACATATCCTCCTGTGTCTATTACAGAAAATTCCTTTCCATTCCAATCAGACTTCCCGTAGTGTCTATCGCGTGTAACGCCACTAACAGAATCTACAATAGCTTCTCTTCGTTGTACCAATCGATTAAATAACGTCGATTTTCCAACATTTGGTCTTCCTACAATGGCTACAATACTATTCATTTCTTGAAAAATTTCTGCAAAGGTACTAATAAGAGAATGATTTTCGTTTGTTTTTAGACAGTTATAATTTCATCCTGTTTTGTTTTCAGGCCTTGCATCTCTTTTAGCTACATAGAATATGCTGTGAATATTACTTTTTTAGGAGTATTCAATTCATTTTCAGCTAGATGAAATTAGCAATCAATCAGCTGTAAAAGTGCGTTCATGCATTAGAAATAGTATTCTTTTAGTATGAATTCTTCTCGAATTTTTGGAGGTTTAGTCCACGTTAAAGAGACGCTATTTGCTGTTTTAAATAGTTATCGGAAGACGCGTTTTTAGAAATTAACTTTCTTTGTAGCCAAAACGTTTTAACTGGTTGTTGTCACTACGCCAATTTTTATTGACTTTTACATACAGTTCCATAAAAACTTTTTTCTCAAAAAAGAGCTCCAAATCTTTACGAGCTTCGGTTCCTACACGTTTAATTGCCGATCCTTTGTGACCAATTATAATTCCTTTTTGTGTGTCACGCTCGACCATAATAACCGCTCGAATTTTAATAATGTCCTCTTGTTCAATAAATTCTTCAGTGGCCACCTCAACCGCATATGGAATCTCTTTTTTGTAATGCATTAAGATCTTTTCTCTGATTTTTTCATTGACGAAAAA
>JBELDQ010000165.1:0-4800 GCA_042094215.1 Polaribacter sp.
GAGCCTGACTATCTGCTGCGAGTTGAATGGTTCCCAAGTTTACCTTTCCATCAGTTACTGTAAACTCAGTAATTGTTTTGGTTTCAAACCCCATAAAACTTATTTCTATGTAAAAATAACCGTTTGAAGTAGAGACTGTAAAATTTCCATTCTCTTTTGTAATCACACCTGTTATAGTTGCATTTGTGCGCGTATCTTTTAAAACGACTGTTGCGTACGGAACTGGTTGTTCGGTCTCTGCTTCTATCAGTTTTCCTTTAATTTCAGTTGCCTGTGCCATTGCAAAACTACTCATAAACACAAGTAATAGGGTACAAATGACTGTTCTAATGGCTAATTTCATTATGATCTTTTTTATTGGTGCAAAGAAAATGAAAAAAGATGGCTCTGTAAAAAAACACCTTGCAAATTATCTCCTTATTTGTAAAGTCAACATGTTGTTTGCCTATTACAAAATTTCGTTTAGAAAACTTCTAGTAACGACAAGCATATTGCTTACAAACGAGATCGATGAGCTCGTTTATTGCACCTCATGATATGTCAAATAATCTAGTCGTGTTTTGGTATCACATAGTTTAGTCTTTTAGAGTATCTAAGTTTTTTTTAGGTCGTAAGCAAGTGGAAGTGAACTAGACACTTTATTTTTAATCTCTTAAAACCAAGTCTGCCATATCTCTAGAAAGCTGATACGCATTTTGGCGAGTTCCAAAGCTATTCGACAACACAACTGAGACAACCTTACGGTCTAAATAGATTGCGAAAAATGCACTAGTTCCTGGTTGCGCACCTCCATGTGCAATGATTCTCCCTTTTTGAGGGTCATCATATACCGACCACCCAAAGCCATAAGGGTCGTCTCCTTTTGCAGGTGCAAGTGCATCGGTTGCCTGGAACATCATATCCAAACTTGTACTATCAATGAGCTTGTGACTCAAGACAGCCTCACCAAATTTAAGCAGGTCTTTTGCTGTAGATTGTACCCCTCCCGCAGGATATATGATGCTTAAATCAGTTTTAGGGCTTTTGATGTAGGTTGATTTTATTTTCAAATAGAGTCGTGATTTGTTCGCGTACACTTGCTGTTCTTCAAGGCTCGTATTTGACATCCCTGCTTTATCCCAAATATTTTTTTTCATGTAGGCACCATAACTCATCTGCGATACTTTCTCTATGATTGCTCCTAAAACAGTATATCCGTAGGACGAGTACATATATTGTGTTCCTGGCTCAAACGCTAATTCTTTTTCCTTAAAAGCATTCAATGCGTCTACTAATGACGAGTACTTGGTAAACGACATCGCATCCCATTTAGACGTGTAATGAGAGATTCCCGATGTGTGTTTTAATAACTGCCTTATGGTAATAGCCCCTTTTGCTTTTTTAGGAAACTCTTGTAAATAGGTTTGAATGGGTTTGTCTAAATCTAGTAGTCCTTTTTCATATAGTTGCATAATTGCCATGGCAGTCATTGGTTTTGTAATCGATGCTATTCTTGCAAGCATATTGCTATCTGCTCTCTTTTGAGCCTTTTTATCAGAAAAACCGGCTCCGCTCAGGTAGGTTCCACAATTTTCTATATACAAACCTGCTGCAACTCCTAAAAAGCTATTCGAATGCATATACTCATTAACGATTGCATTCGCATTACTTTCTAATTCGCTATGTATAGCTCCATTCGATTCCTCACAATTCAATGCAATTTCACTTTTTGCTTCAGGTATTTCGACTTGAATGAATGGGTTCAGCGTTAGCGGTTCACTAATCCAAACAATTCCGATAAACAAGATACATACACCAAGTAAGAACAGATTTCTTTTTTTCATGAATTAATTCTTTATACAGTTTCTATACCTAAAGACGCTGCCCGTGGGTATTTCGTTACAGAGCTATTGCGAATTATTTGCAACATGTTTCTCTCTAAATATGCTGATTTGTTTGGTTTTAAACGAGAATAGATAAATATGTGTGCATCCGACACCAAAAAAACTAGTTTTAGTTCCTTACTAAAAAACAAAAAGCCAGAAAAAGGAGCTATCTGTTGTGTTCGTGTTCTTTTTTAAAGACTTGTGCAACGGCTACCGGTGATCGCCAAAGTTGTTTTGTTCTGTAGTTCTTGCATCAGTGATTATTTCATTTGGATATTTATATAATTCTAGAATTTTAATTGCATTTCTAGTCTTTAATTTTCCTTCTTTTAATTTGTGATCAAATAGTAATTCCTCACTATCTATCCGTTCGTTAAAATGATACAATTCGTAATTTTCTTTCACTAACAAATCCGTTAATTCCGTGTCGTGTGTTGAAACAATTACAATATGATTTTTTTTATTTAGAAATGATAAAATTGCTTTTCCTCCAGAAATTCTCTCAATAGTATTTGTTCCCTTAAAAATTTCATCAAGTACAAATAAACAAGGGTTTATATCGTTTGAAGCCTCAATCAATTCTTTAATTGTTAAAACTTCTTTTAAATAGTAACTTGTATCTTCAAGTAAATCATCAGTTATTCTAATCGATGAATGCACTTTCATAAATGGAGCAGTATATTCTTTTGCAAAACAAACATTCAAGGTTTGAGCTAAAATTGAATTTATGGCAATGGTTCTGATAAACGTTGTTTTTCCAGACATATTAGAACCTGTTAATAATAAACTCTTATTAGAAAGGTTCATATTATTTGCTATACAGTTTTCAATTAATGGATGTTTAATTTCTTTAGTGTATATCTGTTTTTTCGAAGTGAATATTGGCTCACAAGTAGCTAACGTATCAGATTTTAGTGATGCAACAGAAATTGCCGAATCAATTTCTCCAATAAATTGAAATAGCTTATCAATACTTTCTTTCTCCTTTGATATGGAATCAACAAAGCTAAAAAAGATAATATATTCAATCATGAATTGAATTTTCAGTAATTCAATTACTATCCAAAATAATAATGCATATTCATTATTTAATTGATTCTCAAAGGCAACAAATTCAGTTTTAGCCTGAATTTTAACTACTTTATCAATAAAAGACACATCAGTAAAATGTTGTTTAATTTCCTCAAGCGATGAAAGTTCTTTACTTACTTTTAATGCTTTTGTAAGTTGATGTACTGCACTTATGTAATACTTTATATTTTCTTTGTTTCTGTAATGAAAAACAGCATTTATCGAAAAAATTGGCAGTAGACAAATGAAAAATATTGGATTGAAAAAACCAAGAATTATCAACAATATTGACGCAAGTGAAGCGGCATAAATAAACTTTAAATAGTGAGGTTTTTCAATCGGCTTATCAGTGATCAGTTTCTGTAAACCATATGAGTTATGGGAATTTAATTTTGATAAAATTAATTGACTACTAATTCTTAATTTCTCATTGTTTAAGAATAGGTTCGTTACTGCATCAAACTTTTTTAATTTTTCAATTGTTTCAATTGTTCTTATCTTAAAATAAAGATATTGTTGTCCAATTCTTGAAGAAGTTCTATCAATAAATTTGAAAAGTTCATGTATATCTAAATCAACACTAGTTCTTTCAGAAATTCGATGGTAGGGCTGCTCTTTTCGAAAATTATTCTCAAAGTATTCTTTAATGATATTAAAATTAAAATACTCATTTTCTTTCTGTTTACCCCATTTTTTTTGAAGCGTAACTTTTAAGTTTCTAATTCTTTTCTTTTTGTTGTACCTATTGACTAAAAAGATGCAGACCAAAACAAAGCTTATTCCTAAAATCCAATTCATATTTTTATCTCTTTTCTCTAATTTTAGCTAGGTTTGAACTAAACTCCGTCACAATGTAGTTTCGGTTCTGTTAGATTTTTATCCATTCAATTTTTTCGATTTTGTGCCAATCATGATTAGTCGATCTGCTTCAACATGAATTTTCATGGAGTGTCTATATCAATGAGAGAAAACCATTTACATTCCTTCATTCTATGCTGTTCTCCCCGAGAGTATTTGGAGATAACGTTAACTTTGGATGCTGTACTTTGTAAAAGTAGAGAATCAACTGAGATAAAACCTCTAAATTAAGGAGATTCTTTAAACAAATCTGTAAAGACAAACTATTAAATTAGTATACACTCATTCCAATGCAGTTTTCTTTAAAAATAATGTTTTTAGTATTTTATTAACTGAGATAAACTCAGAATAATCGTAGCTATGTAGTGCGTAAAATATTCCAACAATGAAAAAGTTTAAACAATGAAAAAAGTAGATTTTGTTTTCATATTTGTATTCGCACTATTTCTACATGCCTGTACTACTAAAAAACAGTCAAAAAAAGACCGTGATGCACTCATTTTAGAAAATACGTATCTTGGTCAGAAACCTCCCGGCCTCATACCTGAATTATTTGCCCCAGATCTTATTAAAACAGCGTATAGGGAAGCAGAGGCAACCTTTACACCCGATTTAAAAGAGTTCTATTTTCGCAGAAGAGGAGGTGATTATAAAAACAACACGTTAGTCGTTGTTCAATTCAAAGAGAATCAATGGGTCGAGTCTGTTGTGCCGCCCAGAGCGGGAGAACCCGTTATTTCTCCTGATGGTAAGATTTTGCACTTAGGGAGGAAATATAGAGAGCGAACTAAGGATGGTTGGTCAGAGGTAAAAAGTCTTGGGCCTATGTTCGACAATAAAGAATACGGTATTATGCGCTTTTCGGCATCTGCCAACGGCACCTATGTTTTTGACGATTATACAATTGATGAAATTCGCATATCAAAACTCAAGGATGGCAAACGTGAAGAGCCAAAACTACTCGGCAAGCATATTAACAGCGGAAAATGGACAGCACACCCTTTTA
>JBELDQ010000166.1:0-4770 GCA_042094215.1 Polaribacter sp.
ACACCATTCAATCCTACAGACTTTTTAAAAGCTTTGGAATCATACTTTCCTCCTGTGTTCATTTTAGAAACGACGTCAACCACCTTACCTAAGGGAATTCCACGACCATAATCGCGCACGGTCACTTGTTTGTCTCGAATAGAAATCTCAATCGTTTTACCAGCTCCCATGACATACTCATCAATAGAATTATCCAGTACTTCTTTCAGTAAAATGTAAATCCCATCATCTGGAGAAGAGCCGTCACCCAACTTACCGATATACATTCCAGGTCGCATACGAATATGTTCCTTCCAGTCGAGAGACCGTATATTATCTTCGGTGTATTTTGTTTCTTGTGCCATAAATTAAGAAGATTGAATGCCTCGCTAAAATAACATTTAACGCGAAAAAACAAAAAACTCTATTGAATTAGTTATCAACAGAGTTTTTTACTATTTGTTTCTGGTATTTGAGACTCTTACACGTTAAATCTAAAATTCATCATATCTCCATCTTGAACGATGTATTCTTTTCCTTCAACAGACAACTTCCCTGCTTCTTTGACTTTAGCTTCAGTACCCAATGCCACATAATCTGTATATTTAATTACCTCAGCTCTAATAAATCCTTTTTCAAAATCAGTATGGATCACGCCCGCTGCTTGCGGTGCAGTGTCTCCAACATTAATTGTCCAGGCTCTTACTTCCTTTACTCCTGCGGTAAAATAGGTCTGCAAATTTAATAATTTATAAGCTGCCCTAATTAATTTAGAAGCTCCTGGCTCAGTTAACCCAATATCTTCTAGGAATATTTGACGCTCTTCATAATCGTCCAATTCATTAATATCTGCTTCTGTACCTACTGCCAAAATAATAACCTCAGCATCCTCATCAGCCACAGCTTTCTTAACACTTTCTACATAGGCATTTCCAGAGACAGCTGAACTTTCATCCACATTACAAACATACAACACAGGTTTCGATGTGATCATTTGTAATAGCTGAACAAACTCTTCCTCCTTCTCGGTAAAATCAATGGTTCTTACAGATTGCCCCTGCAATAAGGTCTCTTGAATTTTTACTAGTATTTCTTGTTCTGCCTGAGCTTCTTTATTTCCTGTTTTGGCAGTTCGTTTTACGCGCTCTAGTCGTTTCTCTACTGTTTCTAAGTCTTTTAATTGTAATTCAATATCAATCGTTTCCTTATCCCTAATAGGGTCAATCGTTGTATCAACATGTATGATATTATCATTATCAAAACAACGCAAAACATGAATAATAGCATCTGTCTCTCTAATATTTGCTAAAAACTGATTTCCCAAACCTTCTCCTTTACTAGCACCTCTTACCAGACCAGCAATATCAACAATCTCTACGGTAGCTGGCTGCACTTTTTCTGGGTTCACCAAAGCTTCTAACTTCTCTAGTCGTTCATCAGGCACATTTACAACACCTATATTAGGCTCTATTGTACAAAAAGGAAAGTTTGCACTCTGAGCTTTCGCATTTGACAAACAGTTAAACAATGTTGATTTTCCTACGTTTGGTAATCCTACAATTCCAGCTTTCATGTGATGTTTTTAATATTTTTTTGAGAGTGCAAATATAGAATATTTTTGCATTAAAAGAACCACTATTTCTCATTGTAAAAAGAGAGTAATTTGTAAAAAAAAAACAAACTCACTTTTTTTTTACTACATTTAAAAAAAATTTGAGGTTGGAATGAAAGAGTTGTCGGATAAAATACTTTGGAAAGCACTTAAAGATGGAGATCTCAAAGCTTTTTCTATTATCTATAAATCTTATTACCCGAGGCTCTACGGATATGGATTGAAAATATCCAAAGACTCTACGATTACCGAAGACACCTTGCAGGATTTTTTTATTTATGTATATGAGCACAGAGAAAACCTGAGTAGCATAGAAACCATTGCACCCTATTTATTCTCTTCTTTCAGAAGGCTTTTGATCAAAACCATAAAGAAAAATGCTAAAGTGATTTCATTTAATGACCTAAAATCACCTCTTATAGACATTCACTTTTCTCCTGAAGAAATCTTAACGAATCAAGAAAGCGAGACATTTAAAAATAAAAATTTAAGCATATTACTT
This sequence comes from Polaribacter sp., assembly GCA_042094215.1. GTDB lineage: Bacteria > Bacteroidota > Bacteroidia > Flavobacteriales > Flavobacteriaceae > Polaribacter. Next base: position 2,094 of record JBELDQ010000166.1, read on the forward strand.
AACAAACTTCCGAAACGACAAAAAGAAGCCATTTATTTAAAGTATTACGCAGAATTGAATACAAGCGATATCGCCGCTGTGATGCATCTAAATTATCAGAGTGCTTCAAATACAATTCATAAAGCAATTAAAAATTTAAGAGCAGAAATTACTACTCTAGAATTAATAAATTCTTAATTTTGCAAATATTTAGAGTATATTATTTTCAAAACTTACTTATCTATTAAAACGGCAACACAAAAACCAATATACACGCAATTGACTGACAACCAATGAACAGCAATAAATACACTAAATTAGAAGACTTTCTGGCAGACACTACCTTTTCAGCATGGGCCAAAGGAGAAAATACATCTCACACAAATTTCTGGAATGATTGGATTGTTTCAAATCCGACAAAAAGAGAATTGGTTCTTGAAGCAAAAGATATTGTGCTAGGCATTCAATTTAAAGAGATTGAAAACAATATAGATAAGGTACAAGCACAGTGGAAATTGTTCGAAAACAGAGTGAACTATAGCAACTTAAAAAATAACAGAAAAAAACCTTCAAAAATCTACATGTTTGCGGGTATTGCAGCATCGATACTCCTATGTATCACTTTAGGGATTTACACTTTTAATACAACTCCAAAAAAGATAACATATAAGACAGCTTATGGAGAGATTCTGCATCTCAAATTGATCGACGGAAGTTCTGTTACTCTAAATTCAAATTCTTCATTACACTATTACGAAAAAAATAATCGCAAAGTTTGGCTGACAGGAGAGGCATTCTTTCAAGTTCAGAAAAAAATTGCTACAAATGCGAAATTCTCAGTTATTACAAACGATCTAGATGTCGAGGTTTATGGTACCTCATTCAATGTAGACACGAAGCATCAAAAAACAGCTGTTTTTTTAGAAGAAGGCAAAGTTTGGCTAAAACTTCATAATGGAAATACCGAAAAAATGGCTCCAGGAAACTTTATTTCTTATTCATCTCAAAAAAATGCGCTTATTGATGTAACCAAGCAAATACAATCAAAATATAAGACATCATGGAAGGACGGCTCTATTATTTTTGAAAACTTGCCGCTCTCTCAAGCCATAACAAAAATAGAGGATACTTATGGCGTAACTGCTATATTTAAAGATAACATTTCTAAACAAAAACTAATTACCGGAGGAGTTCCTATCACAAACTTAACTATTTGTTTAAAAGCAATTGAAAAATCAGTAGGTGTTGACATTCGTAAATCAGGAAATAAACTAATCATTCAGAATAAAAAATAGTAGTATATTTACTAAATTTTATTGAATGCCCCGAAAGAACATTTTTGTCACATGTTTTATAATCAGTTGCTATTTCACAGTTTTCACTGCGTCTGTTTTTGGGCAAGATGTAAAAAACGAGGAGATTCTTTTCACAAAGCTACTGGATAGTATTCAAAAAAATCATCATATTTTTTTTACGTATAACTCAAAAACATTCGAAAACAAATATGTTCACAAAAAATTTTTAAAGTTCAAATCTGTCAAACCTCTGCTGAAAGCCTTGCAGCATGCTACTTCTTATTTTTTCGATGATTTAGGAAATGGTTATTACGTGGTGTACACTAGAGCGCCTATTAGAAAAAGAGCAACAGGTCTGCTCAAAAGCTTAAAAAACCTCCTAAAACAAGGTGTTCAGTTAGATGAAATTGTAATCACAGGGAATAGAACAAAAGCAAGAACTATATTAAACTCACCCTCTCCAATAGATAACATCTATCAAAAAGAGTTGCTCAGCAGTGGTCAGAACACCCTTGATCAGATGCTCACTTTTAAAGTACCCTCATTTAACTCACAAAATCAAGCAATTTCAGATGGAACAGCACATTACAATCCTGCAGATTTAAGAGGTTTGGGTCCTAGTAGAGTATTGGTGTTAATTAATGGAAAACGAAAAAACCAAAGTGCGCAAGTGTATCTAAACCGAACGCCTGGAAAAGGAGAAGTTGGCGTAGATTTAAATAGCATTCCCATTGCTGCTATTTCTAGAATTGAAATTTTAAGAGACGGTGCATCTGCCCTCTATGGCTCTGATGCTATTGCCGGTGTAATCAATATCATTTTAAAAAGAAATGACGAGTTTTCTATGTTCTCCTCAAAAACAGGAATTACATCTCAAGGCGATGGGTTTCATTTTTCATCTGATTTTAATACAGCTATCTCATTTGGAAATGGAGGTTTTGTAAACCTTACACTCGGTTATTTCAAACAAAACTCGACAAATAGGGCCGGCTCTCCAGGAATCAAAGACTTACCTGAAAATCCACGATCAAATTGGGTTAGTTGGGTAGAAGATAATCCAAAATTAGGCATGCGCGTTGGACAACCAGATATCAAAAAAAATCAGCTATTCGTAAATCTAGAACAACCTATCAGCGAATCAGCTTTACTTTACACTTTTCATAGCATTACTGCCCGAACTGGTCGTAGTTTTGCATATTACAGAGCTCCATATTGGCGCCAGAATGATGTTGGGGACTTAGGTTTTTTAACAGCTCCTGAAAATTTCATGGGCTACCAACCAACCTTTGAAGCTAACATATACGACCATATAAATGTCATGGGTTTTAAGTTTGCAATAGATACTTGGAATATTGACACAAGTCTCACCTACGGGGGAAATAAAACTTCATACACGGTTAATA
>JBELDQ010000167.1:0-4749 GCA_042094215.1 Polaribacter sp.
TTCGTCTTTTTTGCATCCATTGCACATAGCTAGCATAGCCTCCATAATGGTCAATGGTGGTGTCAAAAATAGACCATCCACCTCCTTTATTTTTGAGGGCATAGCTTTCTAAATAGTCAGCTGTGGCATAGGATACAGGAGAGATATAACCTTCTGGTAGTTCCCAAGGTGGCCGTATTTTGTTGAGGTAGGCCTGCAGTGCATCTAGTTGTTGCCATCTATCATACCTGTTAAAATTGTTCAATTGCATCTGTAGTAATTCTTCAAGTAAGGGGTGGTTGCTGTCTGTAATATTGCCTAATTCTTTTAGTTTTTTGTAGGTTTGGTTTTTTAAGAGCAGGGGTGCAGTAGTTGATATAATTTCATTTTAATAATCGACAAAACCTATCGCAATTACGAGCAGTATTGTAAGTACAGTTAAACTTAAAGGAGTTAACCAATTTCTAAAATTATTATTCTTGACTAAATGAAATCCTAAAATCAAACTTAGGGGTAGTAATAAAAACAACCACACTGCACCTCCATATACTGATAGAAACCCTATACCCTCAAATACGAATTCATGTGTCAATACAATCGCTATCCTCCATATTACTTGAATTATAAGAGATACGTAAAAAAGGTTATTGATTTTTATTTTTTTTATCATAACTATATCTTAAGTTTTAATAACAACCCAACACACTAATTGGTAATTCATGATTTAGTACTTGTTGTATTTTATTCCAATCGGGTCTGTTTTTTGTCGGAGTTACTATAGTTGAAGAGCCTCCATTTCTTGTATTGTTAACAAAATCATTTAGCTTTTTTTGGAAACTCCATAGCCTTTTAAGTAACAAACCCCTAGCCAATAGGTTGCCATGGGGTAGTGGCTCTTTTTAAACCATTCAACGGCTTTTCTATAATCTTGTTTGGTATTTCCGAGTCCTTTAAAATACATATAGCCTAAACTATAGGCAGCTTTGTCATTGCCCAGTTTGGATGCTTTTTTAAACAGGCGTCTTGCCTTATTGAAGTTGAGTTTACAAGCAATGCCGTATTTATGCAGCACGCCTGAGTGTTCTATTGCAGGAGGGTGTTTTTGTTTGGCCGCTTTTTGTATCCATCGAAATCCTTGTTGAATACTGTCTGCTTCGGCACTGTTGAGCAATACCTGTCCCATAATGAATTGCGCAGTGGCATGCTTTTTTTTTAGACAAGGTTTGAGATAGGCCATTGCTTTTAGACTGTCTTTTTCGATGCTGCTACTTCCATGTAAATAAAAAAGCGCTTCTTGTGTGTTGTATTTGCAATCAACTTTTTGTTTTTGAGCATGTGCACAGATGCCTATGAAGAAGCATCCAAGGAGCAGGAGTTTCCGAGTGTCTTTTCGTTTCATCATCATTTTTTTTACTCCGTTTGAGGTCTTGAGCGGTTGGTGGTCGGCCTATTTGTAGGGTACTAAGGTGCTTTCTGAGCACGTTCGCATTTAGGTATGGTGTGGGAGGTTTTTTTACAACAGGGGTTCAGTTGTTGTTACTGAATTTTCAGAAGCAACAGACATTGCATACCGGAGGGTTGTTAAGAGGTGGGTTTGTGTCTCATCTAGCGACATGCGCTAAGACACTTGGGAGGTTGTTGAAGGCACAGAACGGTGCCGAGATTCAGCACTTCTTTCTGCTTATATGCTTTCTTTTTTTCGTTGAGAGCATTCTTTTTCAGTGCTTTCAAAAACAAACTTGCTAAATTTTAATGTGTTGTACAACAGTTTGTTGTCGATATTTATAAATATCGACTCCCTAATTTGGATGATATTCGACTTATAATACGGCGTTAGCTACTGTCTTTTTTTGATTTTTAAGAGTCTCACATGAGCTGTCCCTAGGATGGCTATTGCAATAATGCCAATAGCGAGTGTGAGTCCATGATCTGTGTTGATTTTCCGTACAGTGCTGAATAGTGTTCGCAGGTAGATTGCATAGAGTACAATGCTGATGTCTAACAAAAATAAGGTGTGTATAGGCTTCATTTTTAAAGTTGTTTTCCCCCTGTTTTTTAGATGAAGCGCCATGGAACTGCATATAAAAATGAAGATTGCAAAAAAGAGTTCAATGACTTTGAATTTGTTGGGTGTTTCTAGTTGTTCTAAGAGCAAGAATAAGAGGGCGTTGAGCAGCACTGCTATGGCCATTAGAACTGAGCGATGTTTGGAAAAATAGGGTTTCATAATCTCAGTGTTTTGAGTCGAAATATAGGGCCTCTTTCCTCTCTTGTCAAGACCCATTTTTAGGGTTTTTTACATCACCAGATATGGGGTGTGTACCCCGTTTTATATAGCTTTTAGGTAGATTTTATGTGTGGTTTTTAGATTCTGTAAGGGCTTTTTTTGTGCTGAGTGTTTTTGAGGTTCTGAAGAACTTTTCGACACACTTTTCTACCTGATGTATAGAGAATGTATATCTTTACTTTTCAATACAATTGCTGAGGTAGGCCTACTTGCTTTGATCCCTTCAAAAAACGCAGTACGTCCTAGACCTTAAAAAACGAATATTAAAAATTGCTCTATGTCACATAGCAAATACGCGCACCTGCGTTATAACATTCTAGATCATTGCTTTGCTAACAAGCGTTTTAACTTTGTAGCGCTGAAGCAGTATGTCAATGAAAAGATTGCCGAGTACTACCCCGGAGAAGGGATTACAAATCAAAATGAAAGAAGAGGTTGCAAGCATGCAGCAGTATTATCTGTAAAACTGTGCAGTTTAATTGCATCGTTGTGTTGTACATTTGCATCCATCAAAAATAGCCTGTTTATATGAGTAAGAATACCAATGTACAATGTCCGAGTTGTCACGAAGTCTTTAAAGTAGATGATACGGTGTACACAGACATTGTAAAGCAAGTAAGAGATCAGCAATTTCAAGACGAGTTACAGAGTCGGTTAGCCGCTGTAGAAAAGGAAAAACGTGCAGCACTGCAGTTGAATGAGTCTGAATTGCGCAACCGGTTCCAGCAGCAACTTGCCCAAAAGGAGCAGGAGTTGAGCACAATAAAACTGAAGAGCGCTGCTGATTTGGCGCAAGAGGCAGCACAAAAAGATGCACAAATCAATACACTACAATCGAAAATAGCAGCTGCGGATACCGATAAGAAATTGGCGCTCTCTGAGGCGGTGCATGCGGTAGAGAAGCAGCGCGATCAGCTAGTAAATGATTTGAGAAATAAGGACACCGAACGGGTGCTTTTAGAAAAATCATTGCAAGAGCAGTTTAAAAATACCTTGGCTCATAAAGACGAAGCCTTGAAGTTGAAGAATGATGAGATTGATCGTTTGAAAGATTTTAAGCAAAAGCTTTCTACTAAAATGATTGGTGAAACCTTAGAGCAGCATTGCGAAATGGAGTTTAATAAGCTTAGAGCTACTGCCTTTCAGCAGGCGTATTTTGAGAAAGATAATGATGCTTCTGCAGGCACCAAAGGCGATTATATTTTTAAGGAGCGCGATGTACAAGGACATGAAGTGGTTTCGATTATGTTTGAGATGAAGAATGAAAATGACACGACGGCTACCAAGAAAAAGAATGAGGACTTTTTTGCGAAACTCGACAAAGATCGAAGAGCAAAAGGGTGTGAATATGCGGTGCTGGTGTCGTTGTTAGAATCGGACAATGATTTTTACAATACGGGCATTGTAGATGTTTCGTATAAGTACCCAAAAATGTATGTGATTCGTCCGCAGTTTTTTATTCCGATTATTAGTTTGTTGCGAAATGCAGGGATGAAATCGTTGGAGTACAAGGCAGAGCTGACCATGATGCGCAATCAGAACATTGACATCACTACCTTTGAAGATAAAATCACGGAGTTTAAAACAGGCTTCGCACGGAATTATGACTTGGCGAGTCGCCAGTTTAAAACCGCTATTGACGAGATTGATAAAACCATGAGTCATTTGCAAAAAACCAAAGATGCGCTCTTGTCTTCTGTGAATAACCTCCGACTGGCCAATAACAAAGCCACCGATTTGACCATTAAAAAATTGACGTATAACAATCCAACCATGAAGCAGAAGTTTCGAGATGTATAAAAAAGATATTGATGTGGTTACAATTGGATTTTTTTTATCACTATGAATTGAAGAGGGTTGTAGATGTTGGTTGTTGTTTTTCAATGCGCTGCAAAAGAGGTTTGATATTTTTTGAAAAAGTGGCATTCCTAATAGATGCGTTGTTTCGAGAGAAGTGGCACAGTTTTGGTTAGAGTACTTTCTTAAAAAATAAAACCTTTTAACGATGTATCTTACTATGAAAAAAAACCTACAACTTCTGCTGATAACGCTGGTACTATTTGGCTGTTCAAAATCAGATGACTGTACAAGGACTATTGACATACCTCAATTTTATGTGGTCAATGGACAATCACATAGCTATACTGCAACTCAAGAGGTTCCCTGCGATTTTGATGCAAGTTCTGTGACTCCCGTACAAATTGAACCTGTTATAGTAGAGAATATTTCCTACGAGGTGTTGCAATATCAGCATGCCATAGATCGAACGAACGACTATGAAAAGCTGAAGTTTACCATTCGATTGACCAATCCAAACCCATACGATGTGCAAGGTTTTACAGAAATTACTTGGGAGAAGAATCCAACAGCGAAACTGTATATCTATGGATCAGTTGGCAATGGTACAGGGTGCGCTTCCATTGCAGCGAATTCAACTTGCTTGCTTGAATATGAGGCTGAAGGACCTATTCTTACTGACAATC
>JBELDQ010000168.1:0-4749 GCA_042094215.1 Polaribacter sp.
ACTGGAGGTGTATTTACTTTTAATCCAATACCAACAGATACTGCCGTTATAGATGCCGCTACAGGAACAGTTTCAAACGGTGTTTCAGGGACAACCTACACTATTGAATATACAACAGCAGGCGCTTGTCCAGACACTTCTACACAAAACATTACAGTATTAAATTCTGATGACGCCTCATATACAATTACACCAGATTGTACAGGAGGAACAGCAACTATTACCGGTACTTTAGGAGGTGTATTTACTTTTAATCCAATACCAACAGATACAGCAGTAATCGATTCTACAACAGGAACGGTTACTAATGCCACACCAGGAGGAAGTTACACAATAGAATATACAACAACAGGAGTCTGTTCTGAAACAAGCACACAAGTTTTAAATGTGCTTTCGGCAGACAATCCAGCTTTCACCATGACACCAACCTGCGATGGAGCAACAGCAACTATAACAGGAGACACAGGTGGAACCTTTACTTTCAACACAGCACCTACAGATGGAGCAACAATAGATTCAGCAACAGGAACTATAACAGGAGGCACACCAGCAGAGACCTACCTAGTCGATTATTTAACCAATGGCACCTGTCCAGCCTCAAGTACAGTTTCCGTAACAGCTTATTCACTACCAACAGCTGTCGCTCCAACTCCACTTCAGGTTTGCGATGATGGCACACCAGACGGCATCACGTCAATAGATTTAACATTAAAGAACAATGAGATATCAGGAAGCAATCCAGCCTATGCAGTGACGTATTACTTTTCGTTATTAGATGCTCAAAACCAAGTCAATCCATTAGCCAATCCTTATACCAATGTTGTACCCAACATGCAAACCGTTTGGGTACGTGTAGAAGATGTAAACACAGGCTGTTACGACACGACAACCTTAGAGCTAGTAGTAGAACAAGCACCAGCTGCATTTACACCAACACCATTAGAACATTGCGATCCAGACAGTGATGGTTTTGGCGTATTTACACTTACAGATGCCGATGCCCAAATTACAGGCGGCATACCAGGCTTAACGGTAAGCTACCATGAGACTATGGCAGATGCGATGAACAATATCAATGCCCTAAGCAGTCCATACAACAACATTGTAGTCAATACCCAAATCATCTATGTACGTGTAGAGAGTGCAACAATAGCAACCGACTGTGCTACCTTTGTAGAGTTAGTATTAAATGTCAATCCAGAACCACAAATCATCACAGCAGCCAATTTAACACCATTAGAAGTTTGTGATGACAATGCCGATGGTTTTGCCACATTCGATCTACCAAGCAAAACACCAGAGCTTCTCAACCTATTAGATGCCGATGCGAGTAACGATTTAGACCCAACACAATACAGCATCACGTATTACGAAACACTAGCCAATGCCCAAGCGCCAAGTAACGCTATAGCCACACCAAACGCCTATGTTAATACAACAGCAGATATGCAAAGTATTTGGGTACGTGTAGAAGACAATGCTACAGGCTGTTATAAAACCGTAGAATTGGTATTAATTGTGAACCCATTACCAGTGCTAGTACAACCAGACCCATTAGCACTCTGTGATGTAAACAATCCAGGTGATGAAGTTGAGGCATTTACTTTAGAAGATGCCAATGCACAGATACTCAACGGTCAAACCGGAATAAGTTTAACCTATTTTAGTACCCAAGCAGGAGCAGACACCAACGATGGCGCTGTAGCAATTTTTAGTCCATACACCAACACGGTAAACCCACAAACCATTTATGTCAGAGCGACCAACAATGTGACAAGCTGTGTGAGTACCATTACTTTAGATTTACGAGTCAACCCATTGCCATCACCAGTGGCTATGCCAGCAGTTGTAGAAGAATGTGATGATGATAACGATGGTTTTGCACTCTTTGATTTAGACGCACAAACTGCTATTATAGTTAATAGTGAACCTAACATCACCATTAGCTACTATGAGACAGCAGCCGATGCGATGAGTATGACCAATCCATTAGTAAGCCCATATGCTAATATTGTACAAAACAATCAAATCATCTATGTCTTAGCAGAAAACACAGGCTCACCAACAAATCCAGCCACAGGTTGTACGACTATTGTAGAGTTACCCTTATCGGTAATACCTTCACCAGTAGTCCCACTAGATATTGAAGACTATGTGATTTGTGATACTGACAACGATGGTTTTAGCCCATTTGATTTTGATACTGAAATCACACCACAAATCTTTGCAGGTGGACAAACACCAGCAGACTTTACCTTAAGCTATCATACCACACCAGGCGATGCAAATACAGGAAACAACCCAATAGTAAACACAAGTAACTATACCAATGTAAACAACCCACAAACCATTTACATTCGTTTGGTTAGTAATACTAACGGCTGTGTTACTACAGGTAGTTTTGTTATTCGTGTAGAGTTTCCACCAGTTATTGATCCAGCGTATGATAATGAGCTCACGCAATGTGATGATTTAGATGCCAGTTATATGGAAGCCAATGATGGGATTACCAGTTTTGATTTAACAGTAGAAGATGTAGAGATTACAGGACCAGCCAATGTGAGTTGGATAGTCACCTATTACGAAACCCAAGCCGATGCGCAAGCAGACACCGCAGCAATTCCAGATCCAACGGCTTATACTAATACCATGACAGGCCCACAAACCCTATATGTAAGAGTCACCGATAATGATACAGGCTGCTTTAGTTTTACAACCCTTACCATTAGAGTCATCCCAAATCCATCACCAAGTCCAGATCCAGCAGATTTAGAACTGTGTGATGACGTGGATATTGTAGGACCAAACGATTTATTAGAAGTCTTCGACCTTACACAAAACGAAGCCTTTATCATCAATAGTGAAGTTGGAGTAACAGCAAGTTACTATATCTCGCAAGCCGATGCTATTATGGGTAACAATGCCATAGTAGATCCAAGCATGCATACCAATGAAGACCCAGCAAACCCAGGTATGGCTATCACACCACAAACCATTTACGTGCGTCTTACCAATGGTACAGACCCAACAGGAGCAGCAGGAACAGGCTGTTATAGTTTGGTGAGTTTTGATGTGATTGTAAACCCATTACCAACAGTAACACCAGTAGCAGACTATGTGATTTGTGAACTGATGACAGATGATGTGGCAAATTTTGATTTAGAAAGCATGACTGCAAGCATATTAAACGGCCAAGACCCAGCAGTATTCACGGTAAGCTACCATGAAAACCAAGGCGATGCAGACACAGCAATGAATGCCTTAAGCAGTCCATATACTAATACTAGTGATCCACAAACCATATATGTCAATATCACCAACACCGTAACAGGTTGTCAAAGCTCAGCGTTAAGCTTTAATTTAGTTGTAGACGAAGCAGCACAAGCCAATCCAGATGGTGTTGCCATACTTTACCAGGTCTGTGATGATAATATGGAGTTTGATGGTGACACCACAAACGATACAGCAGCTTTTGATTTAGCCACACAAAATCCGTTGGTATTAGACGGTCAAGATCCAGCCAATTATACCGTAAGCTATTACGAGAATCAAGCCGATGCTGATGCAGGCACCAATGCGTTACCATTTGCCTATACCAATACCGCAGTAAATGGTAATGTTGCCAATCCACAAGTGATTATTGTAAGAGTAGATAATGATATTATGGGCATTGCACCATTAAGTTTAGATCTTACAACAGTAACAGTAGGATTAGATGTTAATGGCGATGGTACTATAGATACCATAGACACAGATGCCGATGGTGTGTTTGATATTATTGATATCGATGGTGATGGTACCGCAGAAGGTTTTGATACAGATGCCGATGGGATTATAGATTATATCGATTTAGATGGTGATGGTAATGGCGATTTAGTAGATTTAAACAACGATGGTGTAAACGACAATAGTTTCGATACCTCGTCATGTTATCAAACAGCAGAAATCACCTTACAAGTCAACCCAATGCCTTCCTTTACTTTAGAAGCAGACTATTTACTATGTATCAACACCAATGGTACAGAGGTGCTTAACTCACCAGTAATAGACACAGGATTAGATCCAACCTTATACACTTTTGAGTGGAGCTTAGAGGGTGTCGTATTACCAGGCGAAACAGGAACGACTTTATCGCCTTCAATTGGAGGAACTTACAGTGTTATAGCCACAGATGCAGCAACAGGATGCGCAAGCCAACCAGTAAGTACACTAGTAATGGTAAGCGAGCCACCAATAGTAGTTGCAGAAGTCACCACCTTAGCCTTTGCCAACCAACACGATATTGCAGTAACAGCAACAGGCACCACTGCCACATCTATAGCAGTATACGAATTTAGTATCGATGGAGGTGCTTGGCAGATCAACACACCAAACGATAGCATGTATACCTTTACCAATGTAGAAGCAGGACAACATAGCATAACAGTAAGAGACACTGTAGGCTGTGGTGAAACCACTACAAGCATTATGGTTATGGATTATCCATTATACTTTACACCAAATGGTGATGGTTACCACGATACATGGAACATTTATGGTATTGGTAACCAACCAGACGCGGTAATATATATATTTGATCGTTATGGCAAACTCTTAAAGCAATTAAGCCCAACAGGCGCAGGGTGGGATGGAACCTACAATGGTAACCCAATGCCAACAAGCGACTACTGGTTTACAGTAGAATACAGAGAACCAACTACTGATGAAAAGAAAACCATAAGAGCGCATTTTACACTAAAAAGATAAAAC
>JBELDQ010000169.1:0-4746 GCA_042094215.1 Polaribacter sp.
GCAAAATCAGTTGCATCCTCTGTATTGGTTTCAGCCAACAAACCCGCAATTTCATCTCTAAGAATTTGATTCAATTCTTCAGTTCCCAAATATTTATCTTTAGCAACACGCGCTTCAATTCTATCAATAATTTTTAACGTAGTTGCAACACCAACATCAGACGAAACCAAGACCTCTTCTAAATTATCGAGTACATCATCATCTACTTTTGTTTTACCAGCTACTGCCTTTGATAACTTATTGAAAAAACTAGATTTTGTTTTTTCTAAACCCTTATCCAAGGTTTCTTTCTTTTCTTTAGAAAATATTTTTTTGAAGAAGCTCATTTTTTTTTATTTATTGATCCTATACTTTTTTAGTACGTGGTGAAATTGTCTTTATTAGCTGTTGCCCTAGTCCTAAAATAGGTCTTCAAAATGCCGTGAAACGCAATGCAGAATGTAACACATATTCATAAGCTCTTTAACAATCAAGCAATACAATAGCTAAAGCCCTTTTTAAAAGGCAACGGTCAAAAATACATAAATCTTAGACATAAAAAAAGCTACTTTCGAAATGAAAGTAGCTTTTGATTATTTTATAGAAAGCAATTACTTTTTAGCTAAAAAGTCTTTTACTTTAGATGGATCCATGATCGCTTCAACAAATGTATAAGCTCCTGTCTTTGGAGATTTTACCATTTTGATAGCTTTTGATAATCTCTTTGATCCTGTCTGTAACGATGCTACTGATTTCTTTGCCATGACTTATACGTATTATTTGATTTCTTTATGAACTGTCATTCTCTTTAAGATTGGATTAAATTTCTTAATCTCTAATCTGTCTGGAGTATTCTTTTTGTTTTTCGTTGTAATGTATCTAGAAGTTCCTCTTTCTCCAGAAGCTTTGTGCTCTGTACATTCTAAAATTACCTGAACTCTATTTCCTTTTTTTGCCATCTCGGTTTACTTTTTTTAAGGGTTTGGATTATTTTGTTAAAAATCCTTTAGCTCTAGCTTCTTTTAAAACAGCTGAGATTCCTTTTCTGTTAATATTTTTTAAGGCAGAAGCAGAAATTTTTAATGTAATCCACTTATCCTCTTCCGGAATATAAAAACGCTTCACCATTAAGTTGGCGTCAAATTTTCTTTTAGTTCTATTTAATGCGTGAGAAACATTGTTCCCAACCATTGCTTTTTTACCTGTAAGTTCACAAACTCTAGACATCTTCTTGACAGTTTTTAGTGTTATTTCTAAACGAGGTGCAAATTTATGAAAATTTTACTCATAGAACAAAACTATTTCAACTATTTTTTAGTAATTCTTTTTGTAAAATTTCCAAAGCTTTATTTACCGTTCTCTTTATAACCTTCTCTCGAGGCTGTCCAAAACTAAACTCTTCAACCACAACACCTCCATTAGATGCCAAAGCAATAAAAACATCTCCTACATTTTTAGCGGTATCATCTGCTGTTGGCCCTGCATTTCCCGTAACTGCAATGGCATAATCTGATATTAATTTTTCTCTAGCGGCTATAGCCATTGCACCTGCTACCTGACTGCTTACCACAGAAAACTCATGTATGAGCTCTTTAGGAACTCCTAAAACAGTTTCTTTAGTCTCGGCTGAATAGGTTATAAAACCTCCTTTAAAATAGCTAGATGCCCCCGGAACAGCGACAATGTCTGCTGCAATACGTCCTCCTGTCAAACTCTCTGCTAACGCCAAAGTTTTCCCTTGCTCGTTTAACAAAGCGCCTACTCTTTTCTCTATAGAATATCCATCTTCCAGTCCAACCACAATATCAGAAATGAGTTCTTGAATAGCCATTACTTGTTCTTGCAATTCTCTTTCTAGCGTCTCTTTGTGACTTCCTTTTCCAGATAAGCGCAACCGCACTTTACCGAATGAAGGCAAATACGCTAATTTGATATGAGTAGGCAAACCTTCCTCCAAAGCAGCAATTCTCTCAGCGATAATACTTTCTCCTGAGCCATAAGTCATGATTGTCTTATGAATTATAAAGGGCAACTTGAATTCTTGTTGAATTTTCGGCAACACTTCATGGGTCATCAAACCTTTCATTTCGTAAGGAACACCTGGGAGCGAAACAAAAACAGTATCATTTTCGTAAAACCACATTCCGGGTGCTGTACCGAACCTATTCTTTAAATGAGTCGCTTTTGATGGCAATTGCGCCTGGTATAACTGTACATCCGTAAATGGATGCTTTATCTTTTTAAACAATTCTTTAATATGGGTAACAACTTCTGTATACTCTATAAATGTATCGTCATTGAAGTACGCCGCAATGGTTTTTTTTGTAATGTCATCTTTTGTCGGACCTAAACCCCCTGTAACAATAACAATATCGACTCTCTCTTGTGCTTCTTTTAAGGCAGTTAAAATATGTTCTTTGTCATCTTGAATTGATGATATTTGATAGACAGAAACTCCTATTTTATTTAATTCGGTTCCAATCCATTGAGAATTTGTATCAATAATTTGACCAATAAGAATTTCATCTCCAATAGTAATTATTTCTGCTTTCATATTATATTTTTCGTTATAATACAAAGGTACATTCTTTTAAAATGTAAAAAATGTAGTTGATAATTAATTTACAATTATTATAATGCATACTTTTACATCCAATTTAAAGACGTTTATAAATGACTACTGAAAATTATGCTTTAATTACTGGCGCTAGCCAAGGTTTAGGGAAACACATAGCGATGGATTTAGCCAAAAGAAATTATCATATTTTACTAGTTGCTTTACCAAACGAAAATTTGAGTAGTGTCGCTTCAGAAATCACAAAACTAAACGTAAAAGTTGATTTTTTTGAAACAGATTTAACAAAAAAAGAAAATATTTTAGAATTGTTACAGTGGGCGAATAAATACCCCATTGAAGTGTTGATTAATAATGCGGGTTGTGGTGGCTCAAAATATATAAATGACGCTAGTTTCGACTATATAGACAGTATCATTCTACTAAACAATAGAGCGACTGCACAGATTACAACATCATTAATTCCGAACCTTACCAAACAACCAAAAAGTTATATTTTAAATATTTCAAGTATGGCTGCTTTTAGTCCTATTGGATATAAGACCGTATACCCAGCTTCAAAAAAATTTACTGAATTTTTTTCGCTTGGATTGCAAGAGGAGTTAAAATCTAAAAACGTAATCGTCTCTGTGGTTTATCCTGGCCCCATGAAAACAAACCCCGATGTATCCCAAAGAATTGAAAAACAAAGTAAGTTTGTCAATGCAGGCGTTATTGAACTGGACGATATGGCAAGAATTTCTATAAACAAGCTGTTAACAGGAAAAAACAGAATAGTTATTGGAAAATTAAATAAACTAAGTCGTGGAATTTTAGCCATTTTACCAATTAAGGTAAAAATAAAACTCCTTAGTAAGGCTGTAAAAAAAGAAATCGATGCCACAAAATAAAACTGTTTTTGTAACCGGTGCAAGTGGCTTATTGGCTATAAATGTTATTAAAGATTTACTGCGCCAGCAATATAATGTAATTGGACTTCTTCGTAATAAAAAGAAGTTTCCTCTTCCTAAAAATGAAAGCTTAGAAATTATTTTAGGAGATATTACCAAGCCAGAAACCTATGAAGAGGCTATAAAAAAGTCTGAGGTTGTAATTCATATTGCGGCAATTACAGATCAAAACATTAAAGAGTATTCAATCTATAAAAAGGTGAACGTTGAGGCATCTAAAACTTTACTGAAAAAATCAATTCAAAATAATATTGAAGTTTTCATCAATGTTAGTTCTGCGAATGCATTTGGTTATGGCAGTCTCGCTAATTTAGGCAATGAGAAAAAACCTATAAAAGCGCCTTTTGACAAATCATTATATGCACAAAGTAAACTCGAAGCTCAAAATGAAGTCTTTCGCTTAGGGAATTCCCAACATACAACGAAAGTTATTACTGTAAACCCCACCTTTATGATCGGGAAATATGATACAAAACCAAGTTCTGGACGTATTGTATTATCAGCTTACAAAAAGAAAATTATCTTTTACCCTCCTGGAGGAAAAAGTTTTATCAACGTAAAAGACGCTGCTCAAACCATTCGAAAAGCAATTCATTTGGGAGAACATGGTGAATCTTACCTGTTATCTGGTGAAAATTTAAGTTACAAAGAATTTTATTACAAAGTAACCAAGGCCTTAGATCAAAAAAGTAGGTTTGTAAGAATTCCTAAAATACTATTGTATGGCGTTGGATACATAGGAAGTTTTGCCCGATTTCTTGGAGTCAAAACAGAGGTTTCTGCGACCAACCTAAAAACATTATGCATTTCTAATTTTTACTCGAATAAAAAAGCGATAGAAAAATTAAATCATCTTCAACAACCCATAGAAAATGGAATTCAAGATGCTATTGAATGGTTCAAACTAAAATAAAAATTATTTTACACGTATGTTAAAGGCTTCTTTTCCTTGAAGCAGTCCTTTTAAAACATCATTTTCTAGAACTTTACCAACTCCTGCTGGTGTTCCTGTAAAAATAACATCTCCTTTTTTTAAGGTAAAGTACTGAGAAACATAGGCAATTAATTCATCAATTTTCCAAAGCATTGCGCTGGTGTTTCCATCTTGAACAATGTCATTGTTTTTAAACAATTGAAATTGTAAATGATCTAAATCGAATTGCTCTTTTGAATAAAACTCTCCAATAACAGCACTTCCATCAAAGGCTTTTGCTTTTTCCCATGGCAATCCTTTTTCTTTAC
>JBELDQ010000170.1:0-4738 GCA_042094215.1 Polaribacter sp.
TCCTTTGGATATGGTCGTACAAAAGGTCTTAAAGCAGAAATGCAAACAGGTGTTAATGCTTATCCTTTGTATAACAATTTTGATACTGTTCAAACCGCCACTGTAGAGCTCACTGATGGTAAGCATGAATTTGCTTGTGTTCAATTGCACAATACCTTGATGGGTAGAGGCGATATCATTAAAGAAACGACCTTAGAGATTTTCAATACAGAATCAGCAGCAAATTGGAACCCAATGACGATGGTGTCGTTGAACCACGAAGAAACACCTGTGGATTCACCAGATGTAGATTTGTGGGATGAGTTTGACCGTTCAATTGGTCATCATTTTAACCTTTCAATCGACTTAAATTCTTGTACAGGATGTGGCGCTTGTGTGATTGCATGCCATGCAGAAAATAACGTTCCGGTTGTAGGAAAAGAAGAAATTCGTAGAAGTCGTGATATGCACTGGCTTCGTATAGATAGATATTATTCTTCAGATGAAACATTTGAAGGCGATAACACAACAAAAGATGACATCCAAGGGTTAGGAAGTTCATTAAGTACTTTTGGGGAGATGGAATTTCCATCTGAAAACCCGCAAGTTGCTTTTCAGCCAATTATGTGTCAGCACTGTAATCATGCACCATGTGAAACTGTTTGTCCAGTGGCAGCATCTTCTCACGGTCGTCAGGGTCAGAATCATATGGCGTATAACCGCTGTGTTGGAACGCGTTATTGCGCAAACAACTGTCCTTATAAAGTACGTCGATTTAACTGGTTCTTATACAATGAGAATGACGAATTCGATTACCATATGAATAATGATTTAGGACGTATGGTGGTTAATCCAGATGTAACAGTTCGATCTAGAGGGGTAATGGAAAAATGTTCGATGTGTATTCAAATGACACAAAAAACAATTCTTGATGCTAAACGTGATGGAAGAGAAGTAAATCCAGATGAGTTTAAGACGGCTTGTTCGTCTGCATGTGATTCAGGAGCAATTGTTTTTGGAGATATCAATAATAAGAAAAGTGCAATTACAGAGCTTAAGGATGATGAGCGTGCTTATCATTTATTAGATCACGTAGGTACAAAACCAAATGTGGTCTACCAGGTTAAAGTAAGAAACACAAACGAAGTATAACTAATTAAGAAATAATACAAAAGGATTATGGCGTCTCATTACGAAGCACCTATCAGAAGACCATTAGTCACAGGAGAAAAATCATATCATGATGTAACCTTGGACGTTGTTGCACCAGTTGAAGGAAAAGCAAACAAATTGTGGTGGGTGGTATTTTCTATTGCACTTGCAGCTTTTAGCTGGGGAATAGGGTGTATGATTTATACCGTCTCTACGGGGATTGGAACTTGGGGTCTAAACAAAACTGTTGGTTGGGCTTGGGATATTACCAACTTTGTTTGGTGGGTAGGTATTGGACATGCCGGTACTCTGATTTCAGCAGTACTTCTTTTATTCAGACAAAAATGGCGTATGGCAATTAACCGTTCTGCGGAAGCCATGACTATTTTCTCTGTAATTCAAGCTGGATTATTTCCAATCATTCACATGGGAAGACCATGGTTAGCTTACTGGGTATTACCAATTCCAAACCAATTTGGTTCGTTATGGGTAAACTTTAACTCTCCTTTATTGTGGGATGTATTTGCAATTTCCACCTATTTATCAGTATCACTTGTCTTCTGGTGGACAGGTTTATTACCAGATTTTGCGATGATTCGTGATCGCGCAGTAAAACCTTTCCAAAAGAAAATTTATTCGTTATTGAGTTTTGGATGGAGTGGACGTGCAAAAGACTGGCAACGTTTTGAAGAAGTATCTTTGGTTCTTGCAGGACTTGCTACACCTCTAGTATTATCCGTACACACCATTGTATCTTTTGATTTTGCCACCTCCGTAATTCCTGGATGGCATACCACAATTTTCCCGCCCTATTTTGTAGCTGGTGCGATTTTTTCAGGGTTTGCTATGGTAAACACCTTATTAATTATCATGCGTAAAGTATGTAACCTCGAAGATTACATCACTGTTCAGCATATCGAATTGATGAATATCGTAATTATGATTACGGGATCTATTGTTGGAGTTGCCTATATTACTGAATTATTTATCGCTTGGTATTCCGGCGTTGAATACGAACAATATGCATTTTTAAATAGAGCAACAGGACCTTATGCTTGGGCGTATTGGGCAATGATGTCTTGTAATGTATTTTCACCACAATTTATGTGGTCGAAAAAATTAAGAACGAGTATTATGTTCTCTTTCTTTATTTCCATTGTTGTAAATATTGGAATGTGGTTTGAGCGTTTTGTGATTATAGTAACGTCTCTACACAGAGATTATTTACCATCATCATGGACCATGTTTTCGCCAACATTTGTAGATATTGGAATTTTCATTGGAACAATCGGATTCTTCTTTGTGTTATTCTTGTTATACTCCAGAACGTTTCCAGTAATTGCACAGGCAGAAGTCAAAACAATATTAAAATCTTCAGGACAACGCTATAAAAATATTAGAGAAGCAGGTGGAAGCCTTGTCGGAACTGGTTCAGATGAACGAACGGCTCCAAAGTCAAAACCAGCCAAAACAACTAAAAAGAAAAAAGAGTAGCCTATGGGATCTTCTAAAGTTATTCACGCACTATATACAGATGATGACGTATTGTTGGCAGCAGTTAAAGCTGTTAAAAATGAAAAGCATCACATCGAAGAAATATTTACGCCTTTCCCAGTCCATGGATTGGATAAAGCAATGGGATTAGAACCCACACGTATTGCCATCGCTGCATTTATGTATGGCTGTGTTGGTTTAATTGTGGCTACGGTCATGATGAATTATATCATGATAGAAGACTGGCCTCAAAATATTGGAGGAAAACCTAGTTTTAGCTACATCGAAAACATGCCGGCATTTGTGCCAATTATGTTTGAATTAACCGTCTTTTTTGCGGCGCACCTAATGGTGATTACATTTTATTTAAGAAGTAGAATGTGGCCGTTTAAAAATGCAGAAAATCCGGATCCAAGAACTACCGATGACCATTTTCTAATGGAAATCCCTGTTCATGACAACGAAAAGGAATTAAAAGCCCTTCTGACCAAATCAGGCGCAGTAGAGGTTCATATTGTTGATAAAGAAGCACATTAGTATTATGAAAAGTGTATCCAAAATAATCGTTTTAGTAGTGGTTTTAGGAACTGCGTTTTCATGTCAAAATGATAACAGTCCAAACTACCAATATTTTCCAAACATGTATGCATCTATTGGTTATGAAGCCTATGGTGAATATGACGTTTTTCCAAACTCACAACAAGCGTTATTGCCAGTTGAAGGGACAATCTCTAGAGGCCATTCCTTGTATGAATTTGAAAATACAAATGAAGGTTATGCCGCAGCACTCTTAGAGTTAAAATCTCCATTAGCCTCTACAGAATTGGACGCTAAAAGAGGTAAAGAGTTATATGACATCTATTGTGGTATCTGTCACGGAAACAAAGGAGCAGGACAAGGAAAACTTGTCAAAAGAGAAAAGATTCTTGGAGTTCCAAGTTATGCAGATCGCGCGATTACTGAAGGCAGTATTTACCATGTAATTTATTACGGTAAAAACACCATGGGATCTTATGCAAATTTATTAAATGAGGAAGAGCGTTGGCAAGTAACCGCTTACGTAGAAACTCTCAGATCAGAACTAAAAAAATAAGAAAAGTAAAACATTTATATCAACATGTACACGTTTTCAAAAAGACTTAAAATTGTTTCTCTTGCTCTAATCGTTATTGGCGCAATAGGCTGGGGAACAAGCTATGTAGCAACTCATGGGTTAACCCTCGATGATGTGAAAGTACTATTAGCAGAAGAAAATTCTCACCATGGAGCAGACGCTTCTCATCACGAAGAAACAACAGCTGTAACTCATCATGACTTACAAACAGATGCCGATATGCATGCTGAAGAAGCTCATCATGACGATACTCACGCCGAACACGTTCTGCATCAAATGCACAACAGGCCTTATGCTGCTTTATACGTAGCAGCGTTTTTCTTTTTTATGATTTCTTTAGGGGTATTAGCCTTTTACGGTATACAATATGCTGCGCAAGCAGGATGGTCGCCAGTACTTTTTAGAGTTATGGAAGCGATTACGTATTACGTTTTACCTGGAGGATTACTTGTTTTAGGAATCGCCTTGTGGGCAGGAGATCATATCTTTATATGGATGGATTCAGAAGTGGTAGCACATGACGAACTTATTCAAGGTAAATCAGGATGGTTAAACAAAACATGGTTTGCAATTCGAGGTTTGATTTTTATTACAGGATGGAGCTTATACCGATATTTCTCTCGTAAATTTTCATTAGCACAAGATCTAGCCGATGTAAATGACAATAGCAATTTTAAAAAGAACTTTAGAATTTCAGCAGCATTCTTGGTATTTTATATCTATACAGAATCCATGATGTCATGGGATTGGATTATGAGTGTGGACCCACACTGGTTTAGTACCTTATTTGGATGGTACGTATTTGCAAGTATGTTTGTAAGCGGAATCACTGTCATTGCATTGATTACAATCTACCTAAAATCCAAAGGATTGATGGAGTTTGTAAACGACAGTCACCTTCATGATTTAGCAAAATTCATGTTTGCCATTAGTGTATTCTGGACCTATTTATGGTTTTCACAATTTATGCTAATATGGTATGCAAACATCCCTGAAGAG
>JBELDQ010000171.1:0-4698 GCA_042094215.1 Polaribacter sp.
GGTTTTTTACCAGCGAAAAACGCAGCACGTATCAAACCAATTGTAGCATTAAGAGCAGACTAATTATGAAATTTTTATTTGATTCAGATACTTGGCAAGAAATTTACGGAAGCATCCGTAAAAATAAGTTAAGAACGTTTATTACAATTCTTGGAGTTTGGTGGGGGATTTTTTTATTAGTGACCCTGTTAGGTGGTGCACGTGGAATTGAAAACGGTTTTAACAGGTTGTTTGGTAATTTTGCGACCAATAGTGTTTTTGTATGGACCCAATCTACAGATACTCCTTTTAAAGGTTTTCAGAAAGGAAGACGTTTTCGATTGACTTTTAATGATATTGAGGTTCTCAAGAGTGAATATAAAGAAGAGATTAAATTTTTAGCACCTAGGAGTCAAACAAATAATTTGATTATCAAAGATTTTAAATCAGGTAATTTTAGGGTGAGCGGTGATTATCCTGTATTGGATAAAATCCAGAAAAAGAGTCTAATTTATGGACGCTTTATCAATACGAATGACATCTTAAGAGAATCTAAAGTATGTGTAATATCAGAAGATATTTACAAACAGTTGTTTGAGAAAAATGTGAATCCAATAGGTGAGTATGTAAAAATAAACAATATTGGGTATCAAGTGATAGGTGTATATGAGCCACCAACAACGATTAGTTTTGATGGAGAAGCGGCCTATATTCCGTTTACCACGTTTCAAAAAGTATACAATAGAGCAAATAAAATTGATTGGATGATGATTACTGCCAATGAGGGAGTAGACATTAATCAAATGGAAACAGATATTTTATTGTCTCTTAAAAACCTGCACAAAGTGCATCCAGAAGACAAGAGGGCTTTTGGTAGTGTCAATTTAGGAAATGAAATAGGGAAGGTAACGGGCTTTTTAACAGGGATGCAGTTCTTAACATGGTTTGTAGGGATTGCAACCTTAATAGCAGGTGTCTTTGCTATTGGAAATATTTTACTGATTACCGTGAAAGAACGTACCAAAGAAATTGGTATTAGAAGAGCTATTGGTGCAACACCCATTGAAATACGGAGACAAGTAGTACTCGAATCCGTGTTTTTAACTACGGTTGCAGGAATGTTGGGTATCTTCTTTGGTGCTCTGATATTGTATGCCATTGATAGCCTCTTTGGACAAGGAGATGATGCGGCATTGGTAAATCCAACTGTAAACATACCCATCATACTAATCGCCTTTGCAATATTAATTGTTTTAGGTACTTTAATAGGAATGATTCCTGCCTTTATGGCAACCATTATAAAACCAATCGAAGCTTTAAGAGAAGAATAAAACAATCAACAAATTATGAGTAAAAGAGCAAAATTTATTTTAATAACGATAGTAATCTTATTTGTAGCAGCACTTATTTATTTCGGAAAAAAGAATAAGAAGAGTATTGTAGAGTTTGAAACGGAAAATCCTTTCAAAACAACTATTGTAAAGAAAACCGTAGCAACAGGAAAAGTAATTCCTCTAGAAGAAGTAGAGATTAAGCCTCAGATTTCTGGGATCATAGACAAGATATTCCTAGAAGAAGGTGCTGTTGTAAAAGCAGGAGATTTAATTGCTACTGTTCGTGTGGTGCCAAACATACAAAACCTGAACAGTGCAAAAGGAAGGGTTAAGAATTCGAATTTGTCTTTCAACAATGCAAAAAATAACTTTGCGAGAACCAAAGGTCTTTTTGAGAAAGGTGTTATTTCGCGTCAAGACTTTGAAAACGCTCAATTGACTTTTGACAATGCGAAAGTGAATTTAGAAAATGCACAGTCTGATTTGGAAATTATCCAGAAAGGATCTACTGCAGAAAATGGAAGTACGGCAAATACCAATATTAGAGCAACTGCCTCAGGTATGATTGTTGAGATTCCAGTAAAGAAAGGGTATCAGGTAATACAGTCAAATAACTTTAATGCAGGTACTACTATTGCTACGATTGCAGACATGACCCAAATGATTTTCGAAGGAAAAGTGGATGAGTCTGAGGTAGGTAAATTGGTAAATGGTACTGCGATTGACATTTCTCTTGGAGCCATTGAAAACAAGAAGTTTCCTGCAAAGTTGAATTTTATTGCACCCAAGGGTACCGAAGAAGGTGGTGCTGTGCAGTTTAAAATTAAAGCAGACGTGACCCTAGATAGCAATTATTTTATTAGAGCAGGTTATAGTGCCAATGCCAATATTGTATTAGAAAAGAGAGATAGTGTGTTGTCTATAAAAGAGGCCTTGTTGCGATTTGACAAGGATTCAGAAGAGCCTTATGTAGAGGTGAAGGTAGGTGATGGTTTCGAAAAGAAAGAGGTGAAATTAGGAACTTCAGACGGAGTGAATGTTGAAATCATTTCTGGAGTTACAATTGCAGATGAAATCAAAATATGGAACAAAGTATCAAAGAAAGATAAAGATGAAGATGATGATCGCATGTAAATGATAATCATAATCAAAAAAAAGGGAAATTTCTTTTGAAATTTCCCTTTTTTTAGTTCAAAGCATATCGTATGGACATTCCTGTATTGAATATGTCATAGCCTGAATTGGGTTGTTTTATGTTGAAATTTGAAACATGTCCAACGCCTCCAAAGAATCGTAATGAAGTTCTTTTTGTAAGGTTGTATTCTAATCCTGCGTTGCCATTTTCTATAAAGGTAAAACCTCTGGCCAATCGCTCTGTAGCGGTATCTATAAATGCAAAACCTAATCCGATTTGAGCAAAAACAGCAATGTTTTTAAAAACAGGTCTTTTCACATCTATGGCAAACTCAATTGCTGCGATAGAAAGGTTTTTTAGTCTTGTGTATTTCTCTCTTTTTTGAAGGTGATTTTTTTCAGACGGCCTAACAAACTGTTCGTTGTAAAGCTGATGTTGTACACGTTGTATTTGAGGTTGAATTACTAGAGATAGCGCAAATTTCTTCCATTTCATAATGGAATTATACCATTTAAATTTTAGGGTATGTGAACGGTAAAAGTAGTCCAAGTCATCAAATAAGTAATTTTTCTCATTTCCTTGGCTAACTTCGATACCAATGGCTGATGTATTGCCAAATGCAAACGTTGATTTTTGTCCGAATGATGCACATGCAACTCCAACAAAAATCAACGATGTCAATAGTTTTATTCTCATTAATTAGCAAACTGTTTCGCTACTTGCTCTGCTTTTCGACTTTGTGTATAGTCATAGAATCCTTCTCCTGATTTTACACCAAGCTTGCCCGCTCTTACCATATTTACTAAGAGTGGGCATGGTGCATATTTGGGGTTTTTAAATCCATCATATAACACATTTAAGATAGACAAACATACATCCAATCCAATAAAGTCTGCTAGCTGAAGTGGTCCCATAGGGTGCGCCATTCCGAGCTTCATTACTGTATCAATCTCTTTAACACCAGCAACGCCATTGTATAAGGTTTCAATAGACTCATTAATCATAGGCATTAAAATTCGATTGGCCACAAACCCAGGGTAATCGTTTACTTCAACCGGAATTTTTTGAATTTGTTTTGACAAGTCAATGGTAAATTGCATCACTTCATCAGAGGTATTATAGCCTTTAATAATCTCTACCAATTTCATGATTGGTACGGGATTCATAAAGTGCATGCCTATCACTTGTTTAGGTCGTTTGGTAACCGCTGCAATCTGCGTAATGGATATCGAAGAAGTATTGGTTGCTAGGATGGTATCTTCAGGACATACGGCATCTAATTCTTTAAAAATATTTAGTTTTAAGTCTACATTTTCTGTAGCCGCTTCAACAACCAAACTTGCATATTGAACACCTTCTTTGATGGATGTATAGGTTGTAATATTGCTCAATGTTTGATGCTTAGCTTCCTCAGAAATTTTTTCTTTGGAAACCATTCTGTCTAAGTTTTTTGTAATGGTAGCGATGCCTTTGTCTAATGCAGCTTGCGAAATGTCAATTAATTGTACTTGAAATCCAAATTGAGCAAAGGTATGCGCAATTCCATTTCCCATAGTACCAGATCCAATAACGGCTATATTTTTCATGTGTGTAGTTTGGTTTATATTAATGGTCGAAGCAATCAATTATTTGCTGTGCAACTCGCAATGCTTCAGTTCCTTGTGATAAAGAAACAATTGGAGTTGTATCATTCAAAATAGCATCTGCAAATGATTCTAATTCGTCTAAAATAGCATTGTTTGCTGTTACTTCTGGATTGTCAAAGTAGATTTGTTTTTTAATGCCCTCTGCATTTTGTAAGATCATGGCAAATTCGTCAGGGTTTTCAGGAACATCTTTCATTTTGACAACTTCAGCAGTTTTTTCTAAAAAATCGACAGAGATATATGCGTCCTTTTGAAAGAATCTTGATTTTCTCATGTTCTTCATGGAAATTCTACTCGCTGTTAAATTTGCAACACATCCATTTTCAAACTCAATACGTGCATTGGCAATATCTGGTGTTTCACTAATTACAGAAACCCCACTTGCATGAACTGTTTTTACAGGAGAATTGACAACACTTAAAATAATGTCAATGTCATGAATCATCAAGTCCAATACCACAGGAACATCAGTGCCTCTTGGATTGAATTCAGCCAAACGATGTGTTTCTATAAACATAGGGGCGTCAATCTTATCTTTAGCAGCTGTGAAAGCAGGGTTAAAACGCTCTACATGTCCAACTTGACCTCGTATATGTTTTTGACT
>JBELDQ010000172.1:0-4671 GCA_042094215.1 Polaribacter sp.
GTCATTAAAATCTTAAAATCTTCTTCTTGCACATTCTTTGTTGCCAACTCCAAATCGCCTTCTTTCTTAAACCCATTACCCCAATTTTCTGCACCAATTAACGCAATCTTTTGTCCATTTTTCTCTATGTAACGGTGCTCATTGCACAACAAGTCAAAACCAATTTTTGGATGTATATCTTTCACTGCCTGAAAATTATGCTGCTTGTCAGCATCAGACTCCCAATCTATATAATCGCCATAGTCATGATTTCCTAATACAGAATACTTTCCGCTTGGTGCCTGAAGTCTCTCAAAAACAGTAATCCAATCATCCATTTCCTCGGCTTTGTTATTCACCAGATCACCGGTAAATAAAATCATATCCGATTGCTGTGCATTGATCATATCTACACCATATTCAATTTTTTCTTTATTGGTAAAACTACCAGAATGTATATCGGAAATTTGAGTGATTGTAAAACCATCAAACGCCTCTGGTAAATCTTTAAATGACAACTGATATTTAAGTACTTTATAATTGTGCTTGCCTTTAATAACTCCATACAAAAAACTCGCAAAAGGAATCGCGGCAAGCCCCAATGCAAATTGCGAAATAAACTTTCTTCTACCCGCCAACGGTTTCGTTTCTCCTGAAGACATGTATGAAATTATTTTCTGGAATACACGCACAATATCCTCTACAAACATTGGCAAAACAATAAATAGCTTGGGAATCAATGTTGTTAACAACAGGCCTATTGCCCATTGCATTTGCGATGTTTGCCCCATGCTTCTCGGTGTGGTAAACATCACATAAAATAGGTTTGCATAGACAATAACTCCAACCAACACCCAACACCAGCGAATTATCTTGTTTTTTAGCACTGTTTTAATGGCTTGAAAGGCATAAAACTCAACAAAAAGAAACACAACAGCAACAACAAGCAATGAAAAAATCAAACGCAACATAAATCAACCTTTATTTAAAAATTCATCAAATATAATCGATAAATACTCAAACTGTTTTAACAAGCTGTTAAAGTTTTGTAGCTTAGCGTTCACTAGCAAAAATTTCTTATGGCTGATCAAAAAAGACTATTTCTACTTGATGCTTTTGCATTAATTTTTAGAGGATATTACGCATTTATAAAGAATCCTAGAATCAACTCTAAAGGCATGGATGTATCTGCCATTCTTGGTTTTACAAACTCCCTTCTCGATGTTATAAAAAGAGAAAAACCAGATTGCATAGCGGTGTGTTTTGACCGCGGAGGATCTGATGCACGCGTAGCAGCTTTTCCAGAGTATAAAGCAAATCGACAAGAGACACCAGAAGCCATCAAAATAGCGGTCCCTTACATTGAAGAAATATTAAAAGTAATGAATATTCCGGCTGTCATAGAACCAGGCTTTGAAGCTGATGACATCATTGGAACACTTGCAAAAAAAGCGGAGAAAGCGGGGTATACAACATATATGGTGACGCCAGATAAAGATTTTGCACAATTAGTCTCTGAAAATATATTCATGTACCGCCCTCGTTTTGGAGGAGGTTACGAAACTTGGGGCATCCCAGAGGTTCAAGAAAAATTTGGTGTAGAAAGACCAGAGCAAGTCATCGATTTCTTGGGAATGATGGGAGACTCTGTAGACAACATCCCTGGGCTGCCAGGTGTAGGTGAAAAAACAGCAAAAAAATTCCTTGCACAATATGGCTCAATGGAAAATTTGCTTGCCAACACTACTGATCTAAAAGGGAAAATGAAGGAAAAAGTTGAAGCGAATGGACAACTCGGGCTACTATCCAAAGAGTTAGCAACCATCATGCTAGATGTTCCAGTAGCTTTTAACGAAAAAGACTTTGAGTTTAGCACGCCTAACTTTGATAAAATAAAAGAGCTCTTTGGAGAATTAGAGTTCAGAAGGCTTGCCGACAACCTAATGAAAACCTATGGTAATTTTTCTTCCGCTGAGGAAACAACAAAAATGCCAAGCTCAGAGCAACCAACAAAAAACCCAAGCACAGCATCATCTAACACCGAAAACAGTGGCCAATTTGATTTGTTTGCGACACCAGGCGCAGGAACCATTTCCAAGGAAGAAGCTGCAGCAGGATTGCAAACAATTGCTAAAAAAAACCACTTATACCAATTGGCAAACTCTCCTTTATCGAGAACACTTTTACTAAAAAAGCTTTTGCAACAGCCCTCTGTGAGCCTTCATACAGAAACCATTGGCCTGAATGCTTTAGAAGCTGAACTTGTGGGAATCTCTTTCTCCTGGGAATCAGGAAAGGGCTATTACCTCCCTTTACCAGAAGACAAGACAGAAACAATGGCAATTCTTAAAGAATTTGAATCGTTTTTTGCAAATGAACATATTGAAAAAATTGGGCATAATTTAAAATTTGATATTAAAGTATTATCCAGCTATAATATACAGGTAAATGGCGACTTGTTTGATACGATGATTGCGCATTATTTGATCAATCCAGACATGCGACATACATTAGAGATACTCTCAGAAACGTATTTAAATTACCAACGCGCTACACTTACTGAACTCATTGGAAAAAAAGGAAAGAATCAACTCAATATACGCGCTATTGAACTCTCCAAACAAACAGCATATGCGGTTGAAGATGCAGACATCATCATGCAATTAAAAAAGCACTTTACAACAGAATTAGAAAACGGAAACCTCACCAAACTCTTTAAAGACATTGAAACACCTTTAGTTGGTGTTCTAACCGCTATGGAAATAGAGGGAATCAACCTAAACACTAAATTCTTAAGTGAACTATCTGTTGCTTTAGCAAACGACATTCATCGCTTAGAAAAAAGCGTGTTCGATCAAGCTGGAGAAAGCTTCAATTTAGCATCACCAAAACAACTCGGTATTGTCTTGTTTGAAAAAATGCAACTTGTAGACAAGCCCAAAAAGACCAAAACGGGTCAATATGCAACCTCCGAAGACATCCTAAACAACCTCGCTAAAGAACATCAAATCGGCAAAGATATCTTAGAGTTTAGACATTATAAAAAACTACAAAGCACCTATGTAGACGCCTTGCCAAACGAAATCAATTCACAAACAAGAAGAGTGCATACCGTATACTCACAAGCGGTGGCTGCGACGGGCCGATTAAGCTCCAACTCACCCAACCTTCAAAACATACCAATCCGAACTGAACGAGGAAAACAAGTGCGTAAGGCATTTGTACCAAGAGACAAAAACTACGTGCTGCTTGCTGCAGATTATAGCCAAATTGAATTGCGTATTATTGCCGCATTAAGCAAAGAAGAAACCATGCTCGAAGCCTTTAAAAACGGTGAAGACATTCATGCTTCAACCGCTGCAAAAGTTTTTAATGTACCTTTATCAGAGGTTACAAGAGAACAACGTAGCAATGCAAAAACTGTAAACTTTGGAATTGTATATGGTGTCTCTGCCTTTGGATTAAGTAACCAAACAAACCTTAGCAGAAAAGAAGCTAAGACACTGATTGACACCTATTACGAAACCTACCCTAAACTCAAAGAGTACATGGCAAACCAAGTTGCATTTGCAAGAGAACATGGCTATGTCGAAACTGTATTAAATAGACGTAGATACTTAAAAGACATCAATTCTCAAAATGCCATTGTACGAAGCGCCGCAGAACGAAATGCAGTGAATGCACCAATTCAAGGATCTGCAGCAGACATTATTAAGCTAGCAATGATAAACATTCACAAACGTTTTAATAAGGAAAAATTCACCTCTAAAATGCTACTTCAAGTACATGACGAATTGGTATTTGACGTTCACAAAGATGAATTAGACATCATTAAGCCAATCATCAAAGAAGCCATGGAAAATGCCTATAAACTGTCAGTTCCTTTAGATGTAGAAGTAGGAATTGGAGAAAACTGGCTAGAGGCTCATTAATAGATTTAAATGGAATTAGATTATATAGAAAATGTAAATGGATTGCACGAAAACGTGGTAAGACTGTACAATTTTAACAAAGCAGAGGCCATTCAATTTAGCAAACTCATTCAAGAAACTATACTTGACAAAAGAGAGCGACTTGACCTCTCTAAAGTTGAATTCATTACACCCAGAAACTGCAATTTAATTCTCGGATTATTTCGATCTAATGAGGGCATATTAAGTGAAGATAATGAAACATTTTACTGCATTCTAACACGAGAAGGCTTCGAAGAGATGCTCAGACTCATTGCTCCGTTTTGTAAAAAAGAATCAAGGGGTTACCAATACCTATATGACATTGACAACCCCACTGATTTGCTTTTCTCACCTACTGCGAGTTGGTAAAAAAAAGACTTCTGCACTTAAATTAAGGAGCTAATTTATACGTTTCGCAATCCTATTAAAACACACCTACTTGTTAAGTGTTCTCATAGGGCTTGATCTTTTATCTTCTACCTCTTCTATTATCTCTAAATTCTTTCATTTTCTTAAAGACAATGGACTGGTATTCATTCTTTGTTACTTCTTTTCCTTTTTTCGGAATTTTTAGTGTTTCCTTTTCTTTCGGATTAATTACAATTTCATAACATAGCAGTGTCGTGTCACCTGCACTTACCTCTAAAATTAAACCAGGCAACCCCCAATACTCTGAAGGACCATGACTCACAGGAAGCTGAGGTGTATACCACGCTTCGACCTGGGTCATTTCCACTAC
>JBELDQ010000173.1:0-562 GCA_042094215.1 Polaribacter sp.
AGTGCAGAGCTAGAGAATCCAGAGGAAAGCTCTTGGATGCAACAGCAAATAAGTAAGAAAAAAGCTGTTCCTGTAGATTATACTCCAAAAGTACCTATTGAACAATTCGACTTTATTGTAATTGACGAATGCCACCGTTCTATTTATAACCTTTGGAAACAAGTTTTAGATTATTTTGATGCTTCCTTGATTGGCCTAACCGCTACACCAGACAAAAGAACCTTTGGGTTTTTCAATGAAAATGTAGTTAGCCAATACACCTATGAAGAATCTGTTACAGATGGCGTAAATGTCCCTTATGATGTGTATACCATTGAAACAGAGATTTCTCAAAAGGGTGACACTATAAAAGCGGGTTGGTTCATAGACAGGCGAGATAAACTCTCCAGAAAAAAGAGATGGCAGCAAGAAGACGAAGACACCGAATACAAGCGAAACGACTTAGATAAAAAGGTGGTTAACCTAAGTCAAATTCGGAGCATCATAAAAGAATACAAAAGAGCTTTAAAGGTAGATATTTATCCTAATCGAGTGGATAAGAACGGAGAATATGAAGTGCCTA
>JBELDQ010000173.1:572-4632 GCA_042094215.1 Polaribacter sp.
ACATTGGTATTTGCCAAAACGGACAGCCATGCAGATGATATTATAAAGATTATACGTGAGGAATTTGATGAAGGCAATGACTTCTGTAAAAAGGTAACCTACAAAGCAGATGAAGACCCTAAATCGGTCTTGAATCGTTTCCGAAACTCCTATCACCCACATATTGCCGTTACGGTAGATATGATTGCTACAGGTACAGATGTAAAGCCCTTGGAGGTGTTGCTCTTTATGCGTGATGTGAAAAGTGTGAACTACTTTGAGCAAATGAAAGGCAGAGGAACGAGAACGATTAATAGCGATACATTTCAAAAGGTTTCTCGTACCGCCAAAAGCAAAACACACTTTGTGATTGTAGATGCCGTTGGAGCCACTAAATCTAAAAAGACCGATAGCCGTCCCTTAGAGAGAAAACCTACTGTTCCCATGAAAGATTTATTGGGTGCTATTTCTATGGGAATTGCAGATGAAGATTTGTTCTTGTCTTTATCCAACCGATTGATTCGTTTAGAAAAGCAAATCACTGAAAATGAAAAAGACAGATTACTCGAATTTTCAGGAGGTAAAAACTTAAAGCAAATCACCAAAGAGTTAATTACGGCATACGACCAAGATGAGATTGACAATAGAGCTCAACTAGAAATTGATAAGATTCCTTTACAAGACAGAACGCCTGCTTTAATTGAAAAAGTCAAAAAAACGGCACAAGAAGAATTAGTGAGGCAAGCTGTTTCTACCTTCAATGGTGAGTTAAATAACTACTTAGATAATGTTCGCAGAGAACACGAACAGATCATTGACAGCATTAATCTGGATACGGTTACTAAATCGGAATGGGATACCACTTCTGTGGATAAGGCAACAGCCATTGTAAAAGACTTTAACGAGTATTTAGAATTGCATAAAGACGAAATAAAAGCCTTGAGTATTTTCTACAATCAACCCTACAACCGAAGAGAAATCACTTTTAAAATGATAAAAGATGTGTTTGATAAATTGGTTTTAGAACAGCCATTATTAGCACCTGACTATGTGTGGAATGCCTATGCTGCCTTGGAAGATGTAAAAAGCGAAAAACCCAAAGATGAGCTCACAGCATTGGTATCATTAATTCGCAGGGCTTGTGGTATTGATGGCGAACTGAAAGCTTTTGACAAAACGATTGATGAGAATTTCAAAAAATGGATATTCAAACAAAATGCAGGGCAACACAATCGTTTCACTAATGAACAAATGGACTGGCTGCGCATGATTAAAGACCATGTGGTAAGTAGCTACCATATAGAATTAGACGATTTAGATTACACCCCCTTCGATAGCCAAGGTGGTAAAGGAAAAATGTTTAAACTTTTTGGAAACGAAATGAATAACATTATTAATGAACTCAACGAAGTATTAGCGGCATAATGAGAGAAGATTGGACAGAATGTTTGTTGGGTGAAATTTCATCAAAAATAACTAAAGGCAGCACGCCTACAACCTATGGCTATAAATATCAAAAGGAAGGGATCAATTTCATTAAAATCGAAAATGTTGTTAAGGGAAGGATAGATTTAAAAAGTATTTATCAATTTATTTCTGAAGAAGCTCACAACTCACAAAAGCGTTCTCAACTGGAAGAAGGAGATGTATTATTTTCCATTGCTGGCACAATAGGTGAAACCTGTTTAATAACTAAAGAAGTTTTACCCGCAAACACTAATCAAGCATTTGCAATTATTAGTGGTTTTAACAAAGTTTTAGATGCCAATTTTTTAAGAAAACAATTAGATTCTTTCGTATCTCGAAAATTAATAGACAAAGCTAGAGGCGGTGCTATGAACAATGTTTCATTAACTGATTTAAAAAAATTGAATTTAGTAATTCCTCCATTGGTAGAGCAAAGAGCAATTGTTAAAAAAATAGAGGGATTCTTCTCCAATTTAGACCAAGGTATTATAGAGCTCAAAAAGGCACAGGGTCAATTAAAAATATATCGACAAGCAGTTTTAAAGAAGGCATTTGAAGGAGGTATTAACAAGGGCTGGAAAGAATGTTTGTTAGGTGAAATTTCATCAAAAATCACTAAAGGCAGCACGCCAACAACTTATGGTTACAAATACCAAAAGGAAGGTATCAATTTTATTAAAATTGAAAATGTTGTTAAGGGAAGGATAGATTTAAAAAGTATTTATCAATTCATTTCTGAAGAAGCTCACAACTCACAAAAGCGTTCTCAACTGGAAGAAGGAGATGTATTATTTTCCATTGCTGGCACAATAGGTGAAACCTGTTTAATAACTAAAGAAGTTTTACCCGCAAACACTAATCAAGCATTTGCAATTATTAGTGGTTTTAACAAAGTTTTAGATGCCAATTTTTTAAGAAAACAATTAGATTCTTTCGTATCTCGAAAATTGAAGGACAAAGCACGTGGCGGAGCTATGAATAATGTTTCTCTGACAGATTTAAAAAATTTGAATGTTGTCATTCCTCCTTTCGAAAAACAAACCCAAATCTTACAAGAAATAGAATTACGCCTAACAATATGTGATAAGTTAGAGGAAAGCATTAAAGATAGTTTAGAAAAAGCTAAAGCATTGCGTCAAAGCATACTTAAAAAAGCATTTGAGGGCACTTTGCTTTCAGAAGAAGAATTAGCCCATTGTAATGCAGCACCCAGTTATGAATCAGCTTCGATTTTGTTAGATAAATTTAAAGCACAGAAAAACTAGAAATAAAATGACAAACTCAAGTATAGTATCAAAAATTTGGAATCTCGCGAGTGTTTTACGAGATGACGGGGTTGGTTATGGTGATTACTTAGAACAAATTACCTATTTGCTATTCCTAAAAATGGCGGATGAATTAAATAAACCACCTTACAGCAAAGGTTTAAAATTCCCCAAACTGAAAGATGTTGAAGGAAATGAAATTACAGATGGTGCAACCTGCGATTGGGAAACACTTTCAAGTAAAAGAGGTGCCGAATTAGAATCTTTCTACAACCAATTACTGCGTAGTTTATCCACTGAAAAAGGGATGTTGGGTCAAATTTTCACCAAGAGTCAAAACAAAATTCAAGACCCTTCCAAACTTTTAAAAGTTCTCGACCTTATAGATAAAGAGAATTGGAACATGATGGGTTCTGACATCAAAGGAAAAATCTATGAAGGATTGCTGGAAAAGAACGCCATGGATAGCAGTGGTAGTTCTGGAGCAGGTCAATACTTTACTCCAAGAGCATTAATCAAAACAATAGTAGCATGTGTGCAACCAGAGCCACAAAAAACAATAGCAGACCCTGCCTGTGGAACAGGTGGCTTCTTTTTAGCAGCTTACGATTGGATTGTTGCTAATAATAAATTAGATCGTGAAGAAAAAGCATTTCTAAAGAACGATACGTTTTACGGAAATGAGATTGTAGCCAATACACGGAGAATGTGTTTAATGAACATGTATCTACACAACATTGGTGAGATAGATGGAGACACCCCCATCAAATCGGCAGATGCTTTAATCTCAGATGATGGCACAAGAGTAGATTATGTTTTAGCCAATCCTCCTTTCGGGAAAAAAAGCAGTATCACCATAACCAATGAAGATGGTGAAGCTCAAAAGCAAGACATGAGCTACAACCGTCAAGACTTTTGGGAAACCACTTCCAATAAACAATTGAATTTTGTGCAACACATTAAAACCATGCTTAAAATCAATGGTGAAGCAGCTGTAGTATTACCTGATAATGTTTTGTTTGAGGTAGGTGCTGGAGAGGAAGTTCGAAAGCAATTATTAAGAACCACAGAATTGCACACCATACTCCGTTTACCAACAGGAATATTCTACGCACCAGGTGTAAAAGCGAATGTGTTGTTCTTCAGTAACAAACCTGCAAGTAAAGAAGCTTGGACAAAAGATATTTGGTTTTATGATTACAGAACCAATATCCACCACACGCCAAAGAAGCGCACCATGACCATGCAGCATTTGGAGGAGTTTATTACCCTTTACAATTCTGAGAACCTAGACAAAAGAAAAGAGACTTGGAGCGAAGAAAATGAAGAAGGTAGATGGCGTAAGTACA
>JBELDQ010000174.1:0-4605 GCA_042094215.1 Polaribacter sp.
AATTTACAGGACGTGATTACTGTGAGAAAAAAGGCATCAAATTGTACTTTAACAAGAGAGAGCACCGTTTTTCTAGCAGTGGACTCAGAAGAGAAGTTCAGGAGAAAGAGAATTTGAATAATAAAGATAAGTAGGCTAAAACATAGACACTGACACAGACACAGACTAGGTTCTGCCTCAATTGAGGTTTTTTGAATAAAAACGAAATCAGGTCAGAGTCAACGTCAAAGTCAAAAAAGACACAGACGAAGACTAGTTTACAGTTCAATTAGAGATGTTGAATTCAAACAAAATCAAGGTCAGAGTCAATGTTAAAGTCAGGGTCAAAACCTACGTAATACTAAAAAACAATGCATATTAACAATTGGTTCGTATTATACACAAAACCGAGAAACGAGATGAAGGTCACCAAACGACTTTTAGCTTTGGGTATTGAAGTATATACGCCTACTAAAATTGAAGTCAGACAGTGGTCTGATCGGAAGAAGAAAGTAGAAGTTCCGCTTTTGCCTTCTATGGTGCTGGTTCGTATCGAAGAGAAAGACAGTGGGTTGGTTTTTGACATACCCGGTGTGGTTCGTTATCTATTTGAACATGGAAAGCGAGCAACAATTTCGAATGAGGACGTATTAGCAATGAAATCTTATTTAGAGAACACATTCAATGCTAAAGATGAGAAATTGTTAGTTGGAGATGTCGTAACGGTGCCCTTATTGGATAAAGAGGCAAATGTACTTTCTGTACAAGGAAAGAAAATTGTAGCAAGATTAAAAAATCTAGGGGCTGTTGTTTCATTTCAGATGCGGTAAACAATTGCTCTGTGATGTAATAAAGTAGAGGAGTATTTGTTGGGGGCTGAATTGAATTTTTGATAGAAAACGAAATCAAGTCAACGTCATAGTATTAACAAACACACAGACACTGACTCAGACACAGACTAGTTTCTGCTTCATTTGAAGTTTTCGAAATAGAAACGAGATCAGGTCAACGTAAACGTCAAAGTAAAAAAAATATAGACAAAGACTAGTTCATTATTTAATGAAGGTTTTCGAATAAGAACGAAATCAGGTCAAAGTCAACGTCAGAGTAATTAAAAAACACAGACACTGACTCAGACATAGACCTGTTGTTGGTTCAATTGAAATTTTCGAATAAGAACGAAATCAAGTCAACGTCAGCGTCAAAGTCAATGTCAGAAAAAAATAATGCGAAATTTTAAAGAATACAATGTTTGGCAAGATACAATGTCTTTAGTAGATGAGATCTACGAAATAGTAGCTGAATTTCCAGATGCTGAGAAGTATGGATTGAGATCGCAGATGACGCGTGCTGTAATATCTATTCCATCTAATATTGCAGAAGGGAGTTCTAGGGAGTCGGAAAAAGATTTTGCAAGGTTTATTCAGATAGCCTTGGGATCATCGTATGAACTAGAAACGCAAATAATTATTTCAACACGACGCGCTTATCTCTCGAAGGAAAGGAGTGGGCAAATTATAATTCAAATCCAAAGTATTCAAAAAAGATTACTTGGGTTGAAAAAAACATTGACAAGGTAAAATCGTGAACTAAATCAAAGTCAAAGTAATTAAAAAAACACAGACACTGACTCAGACACAGACTAGATTCTGCTTCATTTGAAGTTTTCGCAATAGAAACGAGATCAGGTCAAAGTCATAGTCAACGTCAGAGTAATTAAGTCAGCGTCAAGATCAACGTCAAAAAATAAACAAACATGAAAATAGCAGTTATAGGTTCGGGATATGTAGGGTTGGTTTCAGGAGTCTGCTTTGCAGAAATGGGGAATCAAGTGACCTGTGTGGATATTGATCCTATAAAAATTGAACAATTAAACAACGGAAGTATCCCTATTTTTGAGCCAGGTCTTGAACCAATGGTGTTAAAAAGTATTGAAAAACAAAACTTGTTTTTTACTACAGACTTGGCGAGTGCTATATCGGATGCCGAGATTGTGTTTATTGCTGTTGGTACACCGATGGGCGCTGATGGCTCTGCAGATTTGAAATATGTCTTAGATGTCGCAAAATCTATCGGACAGACCATGCAAAAACCATTGGTTGTTGTAGATAAGTCCACGGTTCCTGTTGGTACAGCAGATAAAGTAAAAGCTACAATTCAAGAAGCGCTAGACTCAAGAAACGTTTCCATCGCATTTGATGTTGTTTCCAATCCGGAATTTTTAAAAGAAGGCGCAGCTATTCAGGACTTTATGAAGCCAGACCGTGTGGTTATTGGTGCCGACTCAACGCATGCAGTTGAAAAAATGAAACAATTGTACAGTCCGTTTTTTAGAACTCACGATCGGTTTATCACCATGGATATTCGATCTGCCGAAATGACCAAATATGCCGCCAATGCCATGTTGGCTACTAAAATCTCCTTCATGAATGAGATGGCGAATATTTGCGAGCGTGTGGGGGCTGATGCAAATCAAGTGCGCATTGGTATTGGATCTGATAAAAGAATTGGTTATGACTTTATTTATCCTGGAGCGGGGTATGGAGGTTCTTGTTTTCCTAAAGATGTCAAAGCGTTACAGAAAATTGCTCAAGAGCATGGTTATACCTCTACATTAATAGGTGCTGTTGAGGCTGTGAACGACCGACAGAAATTGGTCATCGCAGAAAAAGTAATCGCTCGTTTTGGAGAAGATCTTACAGGAAAAACATTTGGAGTATGGGGTTTGGCTTTTAAACCAGGTACCGATGATATGCGAGAAGCACCTGCAATTTATGTAATCAAAGAATTGGTAAAAAGAGGTGCTCAAATTCGAGCCTATGATCCGAAGGCAATGACTGAGGCAAAAGAATATTATCTAAAAGGGTTGCAAAATGTGTTGTATTGTGATTCTAAATACCATGTGCTAAAAGATGCAGATGCATTGATCTTATTAACAGAGTGGAAAGAATTTAGGTCACCCGATTTTGAAGAACTCAAAAAAGAACTCGTCTCTCCTGTGATTATCGATGGGAGAAATCAGTACAATGCCTTTCATCTAAGTGAGAAGGGGTTTGAGTATTTTCAAATAGGAAAAAATGGAGATCAATAGTGTCATATGCGATGTCTCTTTGAATTAGAACAACAGCTATCCTAAAGAAGCACCAAAAGAAAGAAATTGACAATAACTACAATTCTATATCAATCTGTTTTAAAAAGAAGTATCGATTTTTTAGTCGCTTTCATTGGCTGTATCCTCTTAAGTCCGGTATTTATTGTTATTTTCATTGTATTACTATTTAAGGATCAAGAGACTCCTTTATTCTTTCAAATTAGACCTGGTAAAAACGAAGAATTGTTTAGGATCGTCAAGTTTAAAACGATGAACGATAAAAGAGATCATTCTGGGGTGTTGCTTCCTGATAAAGAACGACTGACAACCGTCGGTAAGTTTTTAAGAAAAACCTCTCTTGATGAAATCCCGCAACTCATAAATGTGCTCAAGGGAGATATGAGTTTGATTGGTCCAAGACCATTGTTGCCTCAATATTTACAACTGTACACCAAAGAACAAAAAAAGAGGCACGCTGTAAAGCCAGGCATTACTGGCTGGGCGCAGATCAATGGTAGAACTTCGATCTCTTGGGAAAAGAAGTTAGCCTATGATGTTTGGTATGTCAACAATAGCTCATTTGCACTAGATCTGAAAATATTTTTACTCACTTTTATAAGAATTTTTAGAAAAGAAGACATTCGAAAGGAAGAAGAGATGAGCGTTGGTCGTTTTACTGGAACTAGCAAAGGCATCTAGCATTCTTGTAATTAAAACTACAAACTGTTGCTTCAAGGAGTTAGGAGAATATTCAAAAGTGAATGCTCAAAAATATTTTTTTACTTTTGCAACATTATTAAAAATAACCCATTGTTTCTAGTTCAGTTACTATTCCTTACTGATGAAACCTGAAAAAGAGATCTATATACAAAAGTGAATCCTTTGAAATCAAAAATATGGCTTTCCCCTCCGCATATGGGAGGAACTGAAATGAGGTATGCACAAGAAGCATATACCTCAAATTGGTTGGCGCCAATGGGTCCGAATATTGATGCTTTTGAGAAGGACTTGGAAAGCTATTTGGGAGAAGAAACATCTGTGGCTTCCTTAGTCTCGGGCACGGCTGCGATTCATTTAGCGCTTCGGATGGTAGGCATTACTCAGGGCGATATCGTCTTGTGTCAGAGTTTTACCTTTGTTGCTGCGGCGAATCCCATTCACTACCAAGGTGCATTGCCTGTATTTATCGATTCTGAAAAAGAGACCTGGAATATGTGTCCGAAAACTTTAGAAGAGGCCATTCAAGATCTTATCCAAAAACGCACAAAACCAAAAGCCATTCTTGTCGTTCATTTGTATGGCATACCTGATAAGATTGCGGCAATAGCTGAGATAGCAAAGAGATATAGTATTACGTTGATAGAAGATGCTGCAGAGGCATTGGGATCTTCGTATAAAGGGCAGAAATGCGGGACTTTTGGTGATTTTGGTATTCTGTCATTTAATGGAAATAAAATCATTACAACCTCTGGAGGAGGTGCCTTGGTGTGTCAAACAGCAGCAGACAAACAAAAAGCTATTTTTCTTGCGACTCA
>JBELDQ010000175.1:0-4589 GCA_042094215.1 Polaribacter sp.
TTTCCATGCAAATCGACTCGTTAACATTAGACGGGCAACCCACTGCTATTAAAGGGCGTTTTTTAGAAGACAGCGAACTAAACTTCACCAATGAAAAGCCCTATGTTATCTATGGATATGCAGCGATTCCTAAAAATAAAACTGCGACCATTGAAGCAGGAACGAACATCTATTTTCACAACAACTCTGGTCTTATTGTAGACAGAAAAGCATCGCTCCAAGTAAACGGAACGCTAGACAACCAGGTTCATTTTGAAGGAGACAGACTAGAGCATCGTTTTAACAGCACTCCGGGACAATGGGGAACTATTTGGATGCGAGCAGGGAGCACCAATAACACCATCAATTATGCACGCATTCAAAACAGTGTTGTTGGTATTTTAGTAGATTCTATTGGAGCACCTTCTACCCCAACCTTGCATATAAAAAATAGCGAAATTTATAACTGTGCAAACTATGGTATTCTCGGAAGAGAAACTCACATTAAAGGAGAAAATATTGTCATTGGAAATACAGGACAATCTAGCCTGGCATGCATCATTGGTGGCACCTACAATTTCTCACATTCTACCTTTGCAAATTATTGGAATAAGAGCGCAAGGCAATTGCCTGCAGTGATTGTAAATAATTATTTCACATACACTACTTCAGAAAATCAAGAAGTTACTGAGACCAGAGATTTGCATGCGGCAAACTTCACCAATTGTATTATTGATGGAAGTAATACAATTGAACTATTACTCGACAATGCAGGCGGAGGAATATTCAACTATTCTTTTCAAAACAACATGATTCAATTTAATGATACTGAAAATATCTTTAACAATATTGCTGAGTTAGACTTCACAAATACTACACATTATTCGAATACTATT
The DNA here is from genome assembly GCA_042094215.1 of Polaribacter sp. Taxonomy (GTDB): domain Bacteria; phylum Bacteroidota; class Bacteroidia; order Flavobacteriales; family Flavobacteriaceae; genus Polaribacter. Next base: position 876 of record JBELDQ010000175.1, read on the forward strand.
CTAAATGGCGTTGTTCATTTTAAAAATACGTCAGCAAATGAATTCAATATCGGACCAGACAACGAAGGTATCAATAAGGCCTTCAAGCCGGCCGCACTTTTATTTCCTTTTGATCTTATAGGAACAGACCGAACAGCAAATCCAGATATTGGAGCCTACCAACATGTTACTTTTGATTAGTATTGTTCTCTTTTAATCCTTCTATAAAGCCTTTGGTTAATAGGAATGCGAGTCCTGACCATAAAAAACGGTACAACCAAACATTTAGCTCAATTCCAAATACATTTTCCACTTCGCGTTCACTTACAAAACTCACAACAACATCAATCACAATAATGATTGCTAAAATGAGCCCAACGTATTTTTTCATACTTTACTTTTTATAGATTACGCCGTCTTTCATTACAAATACAACCTGCTCCATTGTTTTAATATTTACTGTAGGGTCTTCATGAACCGCTACGATATCCGCTAAAAACCCTTTTTTTAGCTGACCAATCTCTTGCTCCATCCCTAAAATCATGGCATTTGTAATGGTAGCCGACTGAATGACCTCCATTGCTGGCATTCCTGCTTCTGCCATGTAACCAAATTCTTTTCCACTATTACCATGCTTAAAAACACCAGCATCTGTTCCAAAAGCGATTCCGACACCTTTCTTATATGCTCGAGCAAAAGTTCCTTGAATTTGTGGACCTACAGCCAATGCTTTCGGAACAACAATTGCAGGGTAAAACCCCTTTATTTTTGCTTTTTCCACAACCTCTTTCCCTGCAGTAATTGTTGGCACTAAATACGCATTGTGCTTTTTCATAAGCTCCATGGTTTCATCACTCATATAGGTTCCGTGTTCTATAGTTTTAACACCTCCTAGAACAGCTCGCTGCATTCCTGTGTCTCCATGAGCATGTGCTGCCACATGCATTCCATAATCTTTGGCTGTTTCACAAATTGCTTTTATTTCCTCTAGTGTAAACTGCGGATTATCACCACTTTTAGCAACGCTTAAAACACCTCCTGTTGCTGTAATTTTTATCACATCAGCACCATTTTTATAACGCTGTCTTACCGCTTTTCTGGCATCTTCAACACTATTAACCACACCTTCTTTAGGACCAGGATCGCCAATTAATGCTCTATTGCTCCCGTTGGTTGGGTCTGCATGTCCGCCAGTAGTTGCCAATGACTTCTCTGCTGTTAAAACTCGAGGCCCCTCTAACTTCCCTAAATTAATTGCATTTCTTAAGGAAACATTCACTCCAGTTCCACCCAAATCTCTTACCGTAGTAAAACCAGCATAGAGCGTTTCTTTTGCAAAATTCACCGAATTATACGCGATGTCTGCCTCGCTTAACACATACTTCTTTACCCTAGATTTCGAATCATATTCATTTTCTAAATGCACATGCATATCTATTAAACCTGGCATCACTACCTTGTCTTTTAAGTCAATCACAATAGCTGTTTTGCTCTTTGGTTGTACATATCCATTGTAGATATTTGCAATCTTATTTCCCTCTACAACTAGTGTTTTTCGTTTTTCTACAATTCCTAATTTCGTATCAATTAACTTGCCGCACAAGATATAGGTCTTTTGAGCAGAAGAATTTAAAGCAAAAAAGAAGATCGAAACGAATAAAAATAGATTTTTCATGATTCTTAGTTTTAGATCTCATAAATGTATTAAAAAAATATGTAGCTTGCATGCTATAGCTAAAAATAGGATTTAAACTAATACCAAACGAAGATGAAAAACATTGTGATTACAGGAACGAGCAGAGGCATTGGATTTGAATTGGCACAACTGTTTGCAAATAACAACCATAAGGTATTAGCGCTCTCAAGAAATACAAGTGCTATAGACGCGCTACAGCATCAAAATATTACCACCATTGCCACAGACATATCTAGTGAAACTGATTTAAAAAAAGTCACAGACTTTGTTGAAAATACCTGGAAACAAGTAGACATTGTTATTCATAATGCAGGAATGCTCATCAACAAACCTTTTACAGAGCTCACAACTACTGATTATCTTGCAGTATACAAAGTGAATGTGTTTGCTGTTGCAGAACTTACTAAACGTATGGTTCCGTTTTTAAAGAAAGGGAGTCACGTAGTTACCATTAGTAGTATGGGAGGAATTCAAGGAAGCTCAAAATTTCCCGGATTGGCAGCTTATAGTTCGTCTAAAGGAGCCGTCATTACCTTGTCTGAATTACTTGCTGAAGAATATAAAGAGCACGGAATTGCTTTCAATGTACTTGCCCTAGGTGCCGTGCAAACAGAAATGCTAGAAGAAGCATTTCCTGGATACCAAGCTCCTACTTCTGCACAAGAAATGGCAACGTATATTTATGATTTCTCTACAACTGGAAATCAGTTTTACAACGGACAAGTATTGCAAGTTTCAAGCACAAACCCATAAGTATTTTCTTGGATATCAGTTATCAAACATACATTCCAGAGGAAGCCATTCCCATGGTTCAATTCTTAATTGAAAAGCATCACTTTACCTTAAAAATTGTTCAACAGCGACAGACAAAACACGGTGATTTTAGACAATTACCAAATGGAAGATTTCAAATAACAGTCAATAACAACCTCAACAAGCATCAATTCTTACTGACGTTAATTCATGAGATTGCGCATCATGTTACCTATCAAAAATTTGGAAGAGTCCAACCTCATGGTAAGGAATGGAAAACTATTTTTCAACATCTAATGCTCCCTTTCTTGCAGCCCGGAATTTATCCAGTTCATATTGCTCCACTCTTAGCAAATTACTTAAAAAACCCCAAAGCGAGCACAGATGCTGATGTTCATTTATCACTCGCATTGAAACAACTGAACAGAGACCCCAAAAAGAAGTATGTTTTTGAGCTTTCAAATGGCAGTCTGTTTCAATTTAAACAAGCCATATACAAACGCGGAAACAAAAGAAGAACACGCATTGAATGCCTCAATACGCTCAATAACAGGATGTATTTATTCAATCAGAATGCTGAAGTAGACCCTTTATAAAGACGCTTTTACCCGTTATAACAAGAATCTAAAGAAATTAGAAACTCATAGCATTTAAAGTGCTTTGTAATTCTAGTTACTCTTTTAATCTTCTAATGAATAAGGTATCTAATTTCATTTCAGATTGCAACCAAGATCTAAACTCTAATTCTTTAAGACCCTTAATGCTATCAGACAACGAAGCATTCCATGAAATAGTGGCCACAGGTATAGTATCAATCTTTATAAAATCTTTTGATGAAAGCACATGAGCAAAACCAATCTGCTTTAAATCTAAGTATCTTATTTTTGCCTCTTTCGCAATTCTACTAAAGGCAATTACCTCATTGGTGTCATCAATAGTTCCTTGCTCAATTCTTGCATTCAAATTAGAAATCGTTTGATTCAATACATCAATCTGAGACTGCAGGCCTGTAATAATATGTTTACTCTCTTGCAACTCTTGCCTTTTCTCTTTATAAGCCGTAGTAATCAAATCAAAACTCTTGGTATCACTCCCTTTCACCTTTATCTTGAACTCTTTCAATGCTTCATATCTAGGATCTGTAAGCAGGCTGCCATTTAATGAATTCTGCTCCCCTTCTGTCATTTCATTGAAAAAATTTAGTTGCAATTTCTTAGCAGCTATGTTAGGGGTATACTCAATAAGCTGGTATGACGGATTGCTTTTAATCTCATTTTTTATAAAAA
>JBELDQ010000176.1:0-4566 GCA_042094215.1 Polaribacter sp.
TACGGGGTGTAGCGTAGCCCGGTCATCGCGCCTCGTTTGGGACGAGGAGGTCGCAGGTTCGAATCCTGCCACCCCGACAAAACCTTGCAACTCGTTGCAAGGTTTTTTTAATTTATAAAGGCAATAGTTCGCACTGTAAAAAAAGAACTAGCTGTTCCTTCACCTCATCAAATCAATTAAAATTTAACATTTTATTATCTATAAAAAAGTAGTTTTTAGACGAACGTATACTGATATTTTCATTAATATTGTCCTTCAATTTATTGTTTGAAACCCTACAAGTCATATATAGCGATTGCATGTCTGTTCTTTTTCTTGAGCACAAAATTTGCTGCATTACATGCACTTACACATTCAGAAGATGCATTGGATGATGCCTTGACTGAGCGCTGTGACATATGTGAATGCATAGTCACTTTAAACAAAACATCTTTTGCAATGGACGTATCTCTTGCAAGCGAAAAGGTATCGCGTTGCTTGTACACAGAAGCACCACGCAACACCTATACCTATCAATTCTCTCAACAACCCGCTGTTAGTGCACTTTTCTGTAGACCTCCGACAAGGGTCTAAATTTGTATTCAATTTCTTCTTTGTCTCTTATTTTGACAGCTTCATTGAAGTATCCTTTACAGCATCTTATCAAAAATACATTTTTACAATACTCATAAAACAGTGCATGACATTTGTTGCATGTAGGAATTCCCTTCTCGCACACATTTGTAGCATCAAAAAAATACGTTAATCTATGATCACTACACAAAACATCAGTAAAAAATATGGTGACTTCACCGCAGTAAACAATCTTTCGCTTGAGGTAAAACCTGGGGAAATCTTATGCCTACTGGGAGCAAATGGCGCAGGGAAGTCAACAACAATAAATATGTTATTGCATTTCATTGAACCCACTTCAGGAACTGCAAGCATTAATGGTTTAGAGGTATCGAAACACCCGCTAAAAACAAAGCAATTTTTGACTTATATCCCTGAAAATTTAATGCTATACCCAACATTAAGTGCCGTTGAAAACTTAGACTACTTCACAAAATTATCTGGTAAAAAATTCACTACAAGTGCATTAAAACAGCATTTAAGTACTGCGGGTTTAGAGACAAGTGCTCATGACAATCGCGTAGAGACCTTTTCTAAAGGAATGCGACAAAAAGTGGGAATTGCACTGGCCATTGCCAAAGAGTCTAAAGTCTTATTGCTAGATGAACCAACCTCTGGTTTAGACCCTAAATCGAGTAATGAGTTTATGGAGCTTCTATTAAAAATGAAAAACAATGGTGTTGCCATTTTAATGGCCACGCATGACTTGTTTAGAGCCAAAGAAGTAAGTACACATATTGGGATTATGCGTTCTGGAATACTGGAAAACTACTCGAAATCTTCAGACTTATCTCTAAAAGAGTTAGAGGGAATCTATCTCGATATTATGAACTTTAAAAATGTTGGTTAACATGAAGAACATCCTCTTTAAAGAACTGAAAGAACTCGCAAGAGAAGGGCGTTTTAGAATCGCTCTGATTATTGTACTCGTTCTTGTGTTGATAGCCACGAGTACTGGTATCAATCAATACAAAAAGAACAACCAGCAATATCTCGAATCTGTAGGAAAAGAACGCACTATTTGGGAAACGCAAGGTGAAAAAAACCCGCATTCAGCGGCACATTATGGAACCTATGCTTTTAAACCAAAGTTTGCGCTATCTCTTTTTGATTATGGTGTTACTAAATACACAGGGAATTCTGTATTTTTAGAGGCACACAATAGAAATGAAGCCTCTTTTAGCGAAGCAAGTGATCAAACCAGTTTGGCACGATTTGGAACCCTTTCCATCAATTTTATTTGTATTTATTTATTTCCTTTACTGATCATTTTAATAGGGTACAATTCCTATACAAAAGAGACCGAAAACCAAACTCTCACCTTATTAAAAAGCCAAGGAGTACACCCTATTAAATTGGCATTAGGGAAATGGCTCGCAACCTTCGTTCCAGTTTTCACAATATCTGCTAGTATCTTTGTAGTAATTGGTGTTGTTTTAGCAAATCTTGAGGGTGTTGTTTTCTTTGATTGGAAAAATTTATTCTTCCTTTTCTTGTCATACAATCTGTACTACAGCATCATTACAACATTGACCCTTTTAATGTCTATCTGGAGTACTTCTTCCGGAATATCCTTGGTAAAAAATCTTGTTCTATGGATCTTTATTAGCTTTATAACACCTAAAATAGCTACAAATTTCGCAAACGCAAACCATCCGTATCCCTCCAAGTCTGAATTCAATGCAGCCATTACAGAGGACAAAAAAAATGGATTGGACGGGCACAACCCATGGAACAAAGCAGCAAAGCAATTAGAAAGAGAAACACTAGCAGCATATGGTGTTGATGACCTCAGTAAATTGCCTTTTAACTATGCCGGTTATCGCATGCAAAAAGGGGAAGAACACGAAGCTAAAATTTATGAAAAACATTATAAAAATTTAGAAAGAACAGCGCTAGCGCAGAACAACACCTATAAAAAACTATCATTTATATCTCCGTTTGTGCCTATTCGATTTTTGTCAATGGACCTCTCCAATACAAGTGCCGACCTGCATTGGAAATTCACATCAGCAGCTGAAAAATATCGCATTGAAAAACAACAATTTTTAAACTACGATATCAAAGACAACGCAAAAGTTGGAGAACGCGGTTACAAAATGACACGTGAGAAGTTTAAAAAGCTTCCAATCTTTGAATTTACACCACCTAGTCTTCTAGAAATCTTAAAAAACAACAGTTCAAATTTGGTGTTTTTAGTTCTATGGCTCTTCATCTCATCGATTGGTTTCATCATCTCTTCAAAAAAAATATAAAACATGTTTAAAAATAATTTAACATACGAATTCAAATTATTGCTAAGAAGCAATTGGCTCGTAGTCATTTTAATCAGTATGATTTTACTTGTTGGTTTTGCCTCGTTTAATGGACATAAAAATGTTTCAAAAAGACGCAATGATATTGCAAAAATGCAACAACAATTGCACAAAAAAGACAGTGCGATGTTAAACATCCTCACCAAAGTTGAACGAGGAGAAAAAGTAGGCATCTCTGCGAGAAGTTTGCCAACATCTCCTATGAATATTGGCTACAGACATCCTCGACTAGCCATCATGCACCCTGCTTCTTTGTCTTTCATTTCTACAGGACAAAGTGATATGTATACCCATTTCAAAAGTCCGACAGTTTATGGTAACAATTTTGCGTTAGATTATGCTGAAATGGTGAACCCAGTTCAGCTATTATTTGGGAATTTTGACCTTACCTTCGTGCTTATTTTCATCATTCCGCTCTTAATTATTGCGTTCACATACAATATGTTATCAAAGGAAAAAGAACTAGGCACTTTGCGATTGCTCGGAGCACAACCCATCTCATTAAAAACGTGGCTATTACAAAAGATGAGCATACGCTATGGCATCTTTACACTGATCACACTACTTACAGTACTCTCAAGCATAGCAATCACCTCGTTTCCTGCATTGAGCAATGCAGCGCACTTAGCAGGATTGCTCTTCATGATTGCTGGATACAACCTTTTTTGGTTTGCACTCGCATTTTTAATCAATCTTAAAATAAACGATTCTTCTAAAAATGCATTTACCCTCGTAGGAATTTGGCTGTTCATTGTACTCATTTTCCCCGCAACAATCAACCAGATTGGGAATACATTACATCCAACACCATCACGTCTAAAAATGATCAATGAAATTCGCTTGATTAAGAAGGAAAATGAAGAAAAGCAGAATGAAATCATGAGTGATTATTTGCGAACACATCCTGAGCTTTCTGCAGAAAACACAACTGAAAATTTTGGCTTTTGGCACAATTATTTTGCTTCTGAAAAAGTAATGGAAGATAAAACCAAACCTCTATTAGCGGCCTATGAAATGCAGTTAGAGAAACAACAAGAGCTCATTGGTGTTTTTAAATACAGCTCTCCTACCATTCTCTTGCAACAGTCACTAAACGCAATAGCAGGAACTTCAGAGAATCATTACAATGACTACAAAAAACAAGTATTTGAATTTTCTAACGACTGGCGTAACTACTTGGTTCCGATGCTCTTTAAAAATGAGAAATTTAGCCTTAAAAGCTACGAAAACCTTCCTCAGTTTGTGTATAAAAACAGGATAGAAAGCAGTCTCGGAGTTCATGTCTTGGCCATTTTTATGCTCTCTGCATTGCTATTACTATTTTCATTGAATGCATCATTAAAAGAGACATAAACACATGAAGCAAGGCACAGAAAAGCGATCTAAATATTAAGCACAACAGATTCAAAATGAAAAACCATGTAATTTTTTACAAGGTTTTTTTAGGACTCAAAAACGCTAATCTACTGATTTGAAAACTTCTAAAAACAGCACCTGTTTCACAGCATTATGTTTTTGAAAAAAAAAATCAAAAAAGTTTGTCACTATCAGAAATCACACTATATTTGCCACGCTTAAAAATAAGCAAAAGCCGATGTAGCTCAGCTGGCTAGAGCAGCTGATTTGTAATCAGCAGGTC
>JBELDQ010000177.1:0-4471 GCA_042094215.1 Polaribacter sp.
TCTGTTTTGCGTTCCATTTTGAGCGTTGGCTAAAAACAGCTCTTTTATTTTTTTGGCGTTGGCTTTTTGTGGCTGGAAAAAATAAATGTGCTGTTTGTGTGGTTGGCTTTTTTAGTTCAAATGTTGATGTTTAGAACGATTTTCCGCATTATGCACAACGCCCCGGCTAAGAAACGTAGGGGAGTTTGAAATGCTGCCCTCTCTGTTTACCACTTAGCCAAGCCAAATATTTTTATAATTTAATTTCTTTTTTCATTATCAAAATTTTGGATTGGCGAGAGTATTTGATGTACGAATTTTTTTAAACCCACTGCCCCTCCCTATGTTTTCTTAGCCCATGTTGTGCGTTCGCCTTTATTTTTAGTCGGTTTAATCAATTTTCAAATGTAGGATTTTAGGGAAGGGAAGGCACTCTCTCTTGCAAGTTTGGGTCAAGCGTTGGCTGGTGCGACTTGCAAGAGTGTGTGCTTTTGGGGCAAATCAAGTAGCACAGCAACTTAATTCTGCAACATTTTTGGTAAAGGTGATTGCTGCTATTTTCATTCCTTCACCCATTGTTAAATAAGGATGAAAAGTTTCGGCTAATTCTGTTGCAGTTATTCCGTATTTTACTGCTAAAGCCGCTTCCATAATGAGCTCACCACCTTCTGGTGCAACAACTCTTGCCCCAATAATTTTATCATTATCCGTATTTCTAATTAATTTCACAAAACCTCTTGTATCTAAAGCTGCTGCTGCTCTCGGAATTTCACTAACAGGTAAAGAAGTTGACTCAAAAGGAATCCCTTGTGCTTTCGCCTCTTTTTCATCTAAACCTACTCCTGCAATTTGTGGGTCGGTAAAAACTACCCAAGGCAATGCTGAATAGTCAGCTTTATTATTTTCTCCATTGAAAGCATTTAGAACAGCGTTTTTTCCTTCCACTGCTGCCGTATATACAAAGGCTGGAGTATCTGTACAATCTCCAGCAGCATAGATATTTGCTACATTGGTTTCTTGCTTGCTATTCACCTTAATATGTCCTTTTTCCGTTATTTCAACTCCTGTGGTTTCAATATTCATTTTGAAAGTATTTGGTTTTGTTCCAGTTGCAACAACCAAATGTCCTTTTTCAATGATTTCAATAGGATTTCCATGAGGGTCTTTGGCATGAATCAAAACATCACCGCCCTGTTTTTCTACTTTTTGAATGCGAACATTTGGCAGCACCTCTATTCCTTCGGAAGCAAACTGTTTTTGCAATTCTTCACTTACATCTTCCGTCTGTGTTCGTAAAACACGGTCTGTAAATTCTAGGATTCTAACTTTTACACCGAATCGAGAAAAAGCTTGTGCCATTTCTAACCCAATATATCCCGCTCCTAGAATGGTTAAACTTTCAGGTTTTTCTTCTAAGTCGAACAAAGAAACATTGGTTAAAAAACCTACTTCTTGTAAACCTTCTATTTTTGGAATGTTGGTCGTTGAACCTGTAGAAATTAAAAACTTAGATGCGGTATAAGTAACACCATTAACTTCAATGGTTTTGTTATTTACAAAATTTGCCCAACCTTCAACAATATTCACGTTTTCTACCGATTCTGCGACTTTCAGGTATTTCTTTTCTCGCATAGCAAACACTAAGTCTTTTTTATCACGGATAATTTGTCCATAATCTATTTTTGGAGCAACGGGAGTTATTCCTGAAAAAGGTGAATGAGAGGCACTGTGAATGCTTTCCGCAGCACGAATTAAGTGTTTAGATGGAACACAACCAACATTTACACAAGTCCCTCCAATATCTAAACCACCATTAATAAGCATTACCGATAACCCCAATCCGTTGGCAGTTGTCATGGCAGAAAAGGCTGCTGACCCACCTCCGATAATGATTAAATCGTAATCGTTGTCGCCCTTATCATTAACTATGTTTTGTGATTCAGTAGTTTCAGAATCTGTAGCACAGCAGTCCTCTTTTTCAGCTTCGTTTACCACTTTGTAGCTACCAACCTTGTTTACAGCATCAATAACTGCTGGTTTGTTTAGTTTATCTATATCAAAGGTAAACTCCCCTTTTCCAGTTTCATGATTTACTACACAACTTACAATACCTTCGATTTTGCTTAAATCCTTTTCGATGTGAGAAGAACATCCGCTACAAGTCATTCCTTCTATTTGCAATGAAATAGTTGTTGTGTTTTCAGGAGTTTTTTCTCCATTCTTTCCGAATATGTTTTTTAGCATTATATTAAAGTTTAATTGTTTTTTTAACAGCATTTTAAGCCTATGTTTTCTGAACTATAAAGGTCTTCCAGTGTTAATATTTTTCCTTCAGGATTATTCTTTATCCATTGCCTTGTAGTTTTTTCACTAGCAAAAAAAGAAACATGATTACAAAATGAATCTCTGATATTACAAGTATCAATAGATTCAACCCAAGAAATAAATAAAGGATAGGGTTTTGTCCACAGTAATTGACCTCCATTTATTTGCAATTCTATGGGAGAACGATCAATAGGATCGATAGAATGAACATTAGCTTTTACATTTAACCATTCGGCAAATAGAATTGCATCTACAACGCACCAGGTGTATAATTTTTTTCTATTTACAATAAACTGATGTTTAGTTGGAATTACAGAAAGACCAGAAAATGCAACAATATTACCTTGATTATCCGTTTCTCCCAATTTAGCTAGAACACCATTAGCTTTTTCCTTTGGCAAGTTTACAATTTCATGATACCTGCCTTGTGTGATTGGTTTTCCTTTGATCAACTCTCTAAATACATTCAAAATAAAGTCATTGTTTTCTATTTCAAATTCTGAATAAAGTATGTCATTTAATTGATTGTCAATGTATTTTCGATGTGTCTTCATATTATTTAGATTTAATTATTTCAGCTTTATATCCCGTTTTTTCAATCACTTTAATGATAGCATCAGGATTTGTTTTCTTCGGGTCGTATTGGATGGTTGCCAAGTCCCCCGGATATTCCACTTTGTGTTCAATAATACCGTCAACTTCTTTGAGGATATTTGAAATATGGTTGGAACAACCTGCACAAGTCATTCCCGTGATTTTCAGTTTCAGGGTTTTACCTGTTTGTTTAGTAGCATTTGTTGTTTGTGCTTTTTTGTTCGTAGGCTTGCAGCATTGAGCATTAACTTGTACAATTCCAATTAGAAACAATGCACTCAATAAGATTAATTTCTTTTTCATTTTGTAATTATTTAATTAAATTCTTAAATGTGTGAGGCAAAAAAAACACTATTTTTTGCCAACCACTTTGTAACCTGTGCTGTTGATAGCCTTTTCAATTTCCATTATGTTGATTTGTGTGGTATCAAATTCTACCACCGCATTTCCTTCTGAATAAGAAGTTTTTACATCAATAATTCCTGGCAATTCGTTTACTGCATGATTAACATGATTTTGGCAAGCATCACAAGTCATTCCATCTATCTTGAAGTTAATTTTTTGGATATCGTTCTTATCCACCACAATTACTTCTTTTTTATTATCCCCAAAAAAGATACCTGAGTAATAAGGGAAAGTGATGGAGATAGCAGCAAACAAGGTTATCCCTACTAAGAAACCTTTGGTCTGATAAAACTTAGGTTTTTCAATTTCACAACCGCAATCATCATCTTTCTTTGGTTTTAAATGGCTGTACCAAGCATAGCCAATGGCAATCACTGCTAACCCGATTAAATATGGGCGAAGAGGTTCCATCCAAGATAAAGTTCCAGCTGCTCCTCCAACTCCAACTATGGCTGCAATTACGGGAGGAATACAGCATGACGAAGCAGCTATCGCAGCTAAAATACCTGTGGTTAAAGCTCCTTTTGAGTTTTTATCTTTATTTGTCATAGAACTACTTTTTTTGAATTATTAATGATGTGTTTAAAAAATGGTCGAAGTAAAATCAATTGGTCTTGTTTTAATGAGTAGAAGATGGTTTGACCTTCTCTTCTACCTTCGATGACATTTCCGTCTTTGAGTTTTCTGAGGTGCTGCGAAACGGCAGGGATGCTCATACCGAGAATGTCTGAAAGGTCGCAAGGACAAAGTTCGTTTTCTTCTTCTAAGAGAAATAAGATTTTCAATCTTACTTCGTTTCCTGCCAATGCTAAAAGTCCACTCAGTTGGGTGAATGCCTTATCGTTGGTTTGAAGTATTTCTCTACAATTGTCTATTTGAACCTTGTCGGCAAACACTCTGATACATGATTTATTGTTTTCCATAATCACCCTGTTTAGTATTTAATAACACAACAAAGATACAAACAGTTTTCTTATTTAAGCAAATTCTTAAATATTATTTTCGATAAATCCATTTTCAGCGGTGGAAGATTTAGTTCTTTTGGTTTTTTTAGGGTTGGCTTATGTGTCGGCAAAAAAACAAATGTGCTAAATGTGCGATGGGTTTTTAGGGTGACGCACAACTGGTTATATTCAAACAAAAGCTTGTGTTAATAGTTATATATTTC
>JBELDQ010000178.1:0-4454 GCA_042094215.1 Polaribacter sp.
CTCAACTGCAAATTCTAGTATATTGCAAAGCCTTAAATTTATGTTAACACTTAACATTAAGTTAACAGTGTTAGTGTAAAAAAGAGGGAATTTTGCAGAACATTTAATAACTTAAAATTTCAAAATGAAAAATTTTAAAAATTTATTATTGGTGGCGTTGTTTTTCGCAACCGCAACTGTTTTTGGACAAACCAAAATTACAGGTAAAGTCGTTGATGAAGCCAACGAACCTTTACCAAGTGCAAGTATTGTTGTAAAAGGTACAACAAATGGAACATCAGCAGATTTTGATGGAAACTTTACAATCACAGCGAGTGCAAACTCGGGTGTATTACTTATCTCATTTGTAGGATATGAAACAAAAGAAGTTTCTTTCTCTGCAGCAAAGAACAACTTAGGAGCTATTCAGTTAACTGAAGATGCTTCTGTATTAGATGAAATTGTAGTTACTGCAACGTCATTTGCAATCGATAGAAAAACCCCTGTTGCTGTATCTACAGTAAAAGCAGCGGATATCGAAAGAAAATTAGGAACACAAGAATTTCCTGAAATTTTAAAATCTACACCAGGTGTTTACGCTACAAAGAGTGGTGGTGGTTTTGGAGATTCAAGAATTAACTTAAGAGGATTTAACTCTGAAAATGTTGCTGTATTGATCAACGGAGTACCGGTAAACGATATGGAAAACGGAAGAGTATACTGGTCTAACTGGGCTGGATTATCTGATGTAACTTCTGCAATGCAGGTACAAAGAGGTTTAGGAGCTTCTAAAGTTGCCGTACCTTCTATTGGAGGAACAATCAACATCGTATCTAAATCTACAGATGTTACAAAAGGTGGAAGCATCTCAATGACACATGGAAACGACGGATACCAAAAAATTGGAGCAACCGTTTCTACAGGATTAATGGACAACGGTCTTGCAGCGACAATCTCTTTAGCTAAAATATCTGGAGAAGGATATGTAGACGGAACAGAGTTTAGTGGTTACAACTACTTTGTAAACATTTCAAAGCAGTTGAATGACAACCACAAAATATCTTTAACCACTTTTGGAGCACCACAAAGACACGGTCAAAGACAAAACAGAAGTACCATTGAAACGTATAGAAACGCTGAAAGCGGAATCAAGTTTAACCCAGACTGGGGATATAAAAATGGTCAAGTAACACATATTGAAGACAACTTTTACCACAAGTCTCAAACTTCTTTAAACCACTACTGGACCATCAGTGAAAACACCAACTTATCTACTGCTGCATACGTATCTTTTGGTAGAGGTGGTGGAGGTGGAACTGCCGGAACCAACAGAGATTTATTCGGTGTTCGTCTTGGTGGTGCTGACCAACCTGTAGATTTAGATAATATCGTAGAAATCAATAGAGCAAACGGTGCATTAGGTTCTGAGGCAATCTTAAGAGCTTCACACAATGACCATAGCTGGTATGGAGTTCTTTCTACTTTTAAAACTAAAGTATCTGACAATATGGACTTAGTAGCTGGTGTAGACTTTAGAACTTACACAGGAAGACACTATAGAACAGTAACTGACTTATTAGGAGGTGACTATTTCTTCGACAATAACAACGTAAACAACCCAAATGCTGCGTTACAAGTAGGAGACAAAATGGGGTACAACAACGACGGACAAGTAGGATGGCAAGGATTCTTTGCACAGTTAGAATATGAAAATGACAATCTTTCTGCATTCATTTCTACCTCAGGAGCGAACACTTCGTACAGGAGAGTAGATTACTTCCAATACACACCAGAAAACCAAGAGACTGATAAATACAACTTCTTTGGTTATGGAGTAAAAGGAGGAATGAACTATAACATAAACGAAGTACACAATGTATTTGCAAACATTGGTTACTTTGAAAAAGCAGCTACATTTGATGCTGTATTCCAAGGTTTTGACAATGACAATATCAATGCAGATGCAGAAAATCAAAAGATTTTTAGTATTGAATTAGGATATGGAATTAGAACAGAGAAATTAAGAGCAAACTTAAACGTATACAGAACTGAGTGGAACGATAGAACCTTTACTAGATCTGTACGTGCAACTGAGCCTGGAGCTGAAGACTTTATCGCCAACTTATTAGGTGTAAACGCATTGCACCAAGGTGTTGAATTTGATTTCACATACAGATATTCTGACAACCTAACCTTTACAGGGATGGCCTCTTTAGGGAACTGGAAATGGAATAACGATTTAGAAGATGTTCCAATCTTTGACGAAAATCAAAACCTAGTGCAAACAATTTCTTTACCTATTAAAGGATTGCGCGTATCTGATGCGGCACAAACAACAGCTGCATTAGGAATGAATTACAAGTTCTGGGAGAAAACAAGCTTTACGCTAGATTACAACTACTTTACAGACATGTATGCACAAATAGACGTTTTAAACTATGCAAATGCAACAACAAGACCAACAGATACATGGCAAGCACCAGACTACCACTTGTTTGACGCTAGTTTACGTCACGGAATCAAAATCGGTGATTTTGACACAACCCTAACCGCTCGTATCAACAATGTATTCGATACAGAATATGTGTCAGATGCTATCGATGGATCAACATCAACAGCTGCTGACGCATTGGTATGGTTTGGAGCAGGTAGAACATTCAGTCTTAGTGCAAAAATTAAATTTTAATTATTACGATCATGAAAAAAATATTTTTATTACTCACAGTATTTTCAATGGTATTCGCATCATGTGACCCAATGGAAGATATCTATACAGATTTAGACACACAAGAAGCTGTAATTGCTGGTAACGCAGAAATTACCTTAACAGAGGATGACTATGATGGTTTAGGATTGTCAAGCACGTATTTTGATACTGTAGACGATGCAAAAACAATGATTCCTAACTTTTTATCAGAAAAATACCCTGTATGGGGAAAAAACTCTTCAGCAGTTGTAACGTTTAACGTGGACCAATTAGTAGAAAAAATGGCCTACACAGTTACACAAGCAGATTATGATGCAGTTGGAGTAACTTCCTTAAGTTCAGATGACGATTTCAACGATATGTTAAGCCACATCTATGCAACTCCTGAAAAAGGAAATATTGTAGATTTAACCTATTTAGGAGACCCTGTTATCTCAGAATATACTTTAACAGATGATGACTATGACTTAGTTGGAAATGGACGCTATGACAATTTTGATATTAGATCTGGAAAAGATGATGAAACTGAAGAAGCAAGAAGAGCTAAGATTCAGACCATTCTTTTAGCTAATTTCCCAGACAATGCAGTTGGGACTAAATACGAGGTTACCTATGCAGTCTATGACGGTTCTTCTGGAACAAGAATAACGACTGTTGTATTGACAGAAAACATCCCTGCTTCAATTGAGAACTATATATTGACAGATGATGACTACGACTCAGTTGGAAATGGACGCTTTGACAACTTTGATATCAGAGACGGGAAAGCTGAAGAAAGTATCGAAGCAAGAAGAGCTAAAATCGAAACAATCCTTTTAGCACAGTACCCAGCTGCTGCAACCGGTGATGCATTCGAAGTAACTTATGACATTTTTGATGGTTCTGCAGGAACAAGAACGATGTTACTTAAGTTTAATGGAACAGGATATGATATCTTTAGTGTTTTGAACTACGAATTGTACACATTTGCACTAGAAACTAAAACAGGACGTTTTGCATATGTAACAGATTGGAGCGCTCCATTTATGCTAGCCTCTGAAGACTATAGAGCAATGGGTCAACGTTATGACAATTTCAATGGGAGAAATGCTGATCAAAAAGCAGAAGCTTTGCGTTTAATTTCAGTATACCTAGAAAGCAAGTATCCATTTGCAGCCGCTGAAGACTTCGTAGCAGTTCAATTTAGATCTTATGAAGGAAGTGGTGTAACTGCAACTGAAAACGTAAACTTTACATTTGATGGAACTGTTTGGACAGGAATCACAAACAAGACTATTCAATTTGGTCATGATGGAACATCATGGGCTCCAGACAACACGATTAAGTATACCTTAACCTCAGCTGACTACGCATTGGTCGGAAATGATCGTTACGGAAACTTCGACGTGAGAACCGGTAAAGATGAAGAGAGTGTGGAAGCGAGACTTGCTAAAATAAACACAATTCTTTTGAACAACTTCCCTGCAGATGAAGACGGACAAAAGTACTTAGTTACCTATAACATTTACAATGGCGCAAACGGCGTATGGGAAATGGCAGTAGTTAAAAGTGGCGGTGCTTACGTATTGCAATAAATACACACAAATAACAACATTAAAAACCACCTCAATCGAGGTGGTTTTTTTTATGTCTTTACTCAAAGTTGCCAGCACAAATACCAGTGCTCGACAGAAATACACAATTGAACATAAACTTAACATACAGGAAATTAAAATTCCGTATATTCGAGCGCTACAAAATGAAAAAGAACTTTTTTAAACTTAAAAAA
>JBELDQ010000179.1:0-4387 GCA_042094215.1 Polaribacter sp.
TACTCTCTTTTATTGCAGGTTTAAAGTTCGGTCTTTTCATGGTTGCCACATTTGGAGTTATTGTATTCATTACCGGGGTATATCGCTTCTCATATTTACTTACTTCTCATAAAACTGTTGCTGGGTATGCAGCTATTTTCGCAACAGTCTCCTCCTCTTTTACAGAAACTTTACATATTTTCGGACAACTTCCAAGCATTATCGGAGTTGCTTTCCTGCTCCATGCCATGCCTGAAATTTACTCTTGGTTAAGAACAGGGAAATACCGATACTTGCTTTCTGCTCTTTCTTTAATTGGAGTTGTAGTTGTTTCTCATCATGTCACTATCATATTTGGAATGGTCTTTTTTGTATTTCCTTTGATAGGCATGGTCATTATGGATATTTCTAGAACACAAGTAGACTCATTCAAAGCAATCAGTTTTAACTTATATGTATCAAGTTTTTTGAGCATATACAGGCGAATCTTAAGCTTTACTATCTTAACTAGTATGCTCGTTTTTGGAGCTATTTTACCGTATTGGATTAATACTAAAAATAATCCTATTACCCAAGTTCCCATTCCACATGGTTCTCGAGATCATTTTTTTGAAGTAGGATCATCCGGCCTCATGTTTTTTTTAATCCCATGGGGAGTTTTACTGTGTGTTCTTCCTTATGTGTTTTATAGGTTTTATAGCAAAAAACACCTCTTTTTTGGACTTTCACTGAGCATGTTGACAATTTTAGGAACAGGAGGTACCACTCCAATACCCAAAATGATACTAGGAGAAAATGCCTATACTATTTTAACTTTAGATCGTTTTACCCTATGGGCGTCTATTATGGCAATTCCTATGTTTGGAGAATTGATGTATCGCTTGACTCAAAAAGACTTAAAAGAGTATCTAGAGAAACATCTAGGGTTTGCATTGCAAAGACTTTCAGTAGCTGTTCTAGCACTGCTAACGATTAGTATGGTTGTCTTTACAATGTGTTTAAGTTATTTTAAACCTATACAGCCGCAAAAAATTAAGATGCAACCCATTGTAAATTTTTTGAATCAAGACCAACATCATCGATGGCGCTATTTAACTTTAGGTTTTGGAGACCAAATGGCATGGCTCGCAGCAAAAACAAATGCGCTAAGTGTGGATGGAAATTATCACTCAGCAAGAAGGTTGCCTGAATTAACCACACGCGCTGTAGAACGATTGGAAAATTCAAAATATCGAGGTACTGAAGGCCTAGGCTCTTTGCAACAGTTTTTAACCATACCAGAAAAGTACCATCTTAAATTTATTTTCTCTAACGATAAATTTTATGACCCTCTCTTATACTTTTGCGGTTGGCAACGACTCATACAGCTAGAAAATGGTGTCATGGTATGGGAAAAATTAAACGTGAAGCCACTCTCTTCTATTTTGCCAAAAGAAACTGTGCAGCAATGGCAAAAGATTGCTTGGGGAATTATACCAATGACCATGCTGTTTCTTGCTTTTGTGATGAACATAGAACGCAACTGGATTCGTAGGTTAAAACATATATCAAAGCTCACATCCTTGAACTTTACAGATTGGATTCGAAAATCACGAGAGGTTTCTAAAACATCCAATGATCAATATACAAAGAAGAACAACTATGATAAGTTTTCTAAAAAAATTGTTGTTATTTCCTTTGCTTGGTTCCTTGTATTGGTTGTATGGATCGCTATTGGAATCTATCAGTTCTACATAAAAAACAATGCGAATCACTCACCATCAAATGTAGTTTTAGCCTATTTTGATGCGTTAGATTTCAGAGAATTTGATACCGCACATACACTTATCAACCCAACGAGTAAATTGTCTCTAGAACAATACATGTTGGAAATTTCCTCAACAGATGGTTTATTGAGCTCCTACTCGAAGTTAGATAGTATAGCTAGTGAAATTAGCTTCAAAAATGATACGTTGGCGATTGTAAATGTGACAACAACATACATAACCTCATTGAAAAAAATCAAAAAAAAGTTCACTAAAACAGTCACGAAGCATCAAGGGAAATGGTATATAAATCCCGAGAATCTAGATACCGATATTCCACCTGATCAATTATACTCTATTAACAGTACTAACTTTTACAATCAAGGGCGCAAGAAAATTAGTACAGAACAAACCTACCATGAAGATATATTAAAGCAACCCACTTTAGAAATACGAAGTGCAAAACTCATTAAACACCAGAATCAATACGCCATTGTTGGTGAAATACAAAATATCGACAATACGCCTGCTGACATCATTTTAAAAGGAGTTCTTTACAATGATGCCAGTCAAGAAATTGCTGAGTTTAATGCTAAACTTGACATAAAGCATAAATTACTACCGAAAGAAATTACAAGTTTTAAGATTAATTTTGAAGGCATCGCGTGGTTAGAAAAAGAAAACGTTATTCCAACAACTTTTAATCCGCAAGAGTTCACAAAGCTCAAGTTTTCAGAGAAACCTACACAGTTTGTGGTGCATGCTTCCTCAACTGTATCTGGAGCTGAATTGTACAAAAACGCAACGTTGAGTGATTTATCTATAAACGGCAACAACATGCATGGGAGCATATTTAATAGTGGTCTCGATGAAATTACGGTTCCACAAGTTCTAATTACCTACTACGATTCGAGTAAAACAATGGTTTGGGTAGAGCATCTATTTTTAGATTCATCTATTAAACAGCAACGAAAACAAACATTTCAGTATGATTTTATAACAACACCCTCTATTGAAATTATAAGTGATGACATGTCAAAATGTTTTATAAATGGATTGCCTAATTTGCAAAACGCACAGGCCATTGTTCCAAGTAGAACCGAACATCATTCTCTAGAAGTTCTACAACCGACAAACAACAATACATACCCCTTTATTAAAATTGAACTAAATAGTTATATTGGAAAACCAAATTGATGGAAACTAAAAAAACATACCTGTATTGTTATCTTTTGATGTGTATTTCCTTTATATCCTTAGGTCAAAATCTCACAAACAAGAACAATTTAATCCAATTAATTTCATCTAAAACACAGTCTGAAGCTGGAAGCAGCCTTGTACTTCATTTTTCTTCTTTAAGTAAAAAAATCCCACTACTACATTGCTCTAATGCCTATGGAAGTACACTTGTGAAGTCAACTTCCGCATCGAAAACCAGACTGTCCTATACAATCCCTAAATACATGAGCACCAAATCAGGAATACTCAATTGGAAATTGGCAATACCTCACAATACCATTCAAGGGCAAGTAGAAATACTTCCAAAAATGAAAGTACATAGCATGGAAACCTACCTTGGTAATCCTAGTATTTTAGCTGGAGGACTCAACTATACCTCTCTGGTTGTAATTCCTACAGATACTCTAGACAATCCCTTAAAGGCAGGAACACCAGTACTTATAAAACATCAATTTTTAACCAATGAGACAAAGACAGAAACAACAACAAACAATTACATTGCTTTCAAAAAGATCTATTCACCAAACAAAGCAGGTAGAATGCTCATATCATCTGAAAGTTTTGGCACGAACTCCAAAGAATATACAGCGGATATTTTACCTGGAATCCCAACAAACTTTACCATAACTGCCAAAAGAAATCATGACTATGCAGACGGAAATCAAATAACATCCATTGCCACATCAATCGTAAAAGACCAACATGGAAACAGGGTAAGTGATGGAACCTATGTACACTTTTTTATCCGCACCAAAGATCAAGCTGTATTAAAAACCTCGGCAAGCACCATATACGGCATTGCGAATGCACAAATAATACATCCAGAGAAGGAGGCGCATTGGTCTATAAAAGCAGTCGTATCAGGAATCGCGCAAAGCAATACACTAGCAATTAAATACAAACAAGTAATTACTGATTTTGACATCAAGTTTTCAAATACAAACAACACACTTACAGTAGGACCATTGCAAAGTTTTATGGGCCAAATGATTCCCGATGGTTTGCCTGTGCATTTAACAGTGATGGACATGCAAAAAGAAATTGAGGCACTCACAAAAACTTCTGTAGATGGTTTCGTCTACTTCAAATTAGCAAAAGAAGTTTATCAAAATAAAAAATACAGGTTGGAAGTTCGAGCGGCTGGAATCACGAAAAAATTCAAGTACTAAGATGATGATACATTATAAATCTGCAATAAGGGTCTCACTAATACTATCATACATAGTCATTTCTTTTCTTTTAGTTAAAGGGATCGGTTCCTTAATTCATTATTTAAATACAGGTGCTGATAGAGGTAAAATGCTACGTTCAGAGCTAAAGAAAAACGATCAATATATGCCGGAGTTGACTTGGAGAAGATCAAGTAACAAAGGAAGAAGTATGAACGATCAGACACGAGCTGATATTGAAAAAGACTATTTAAA
>JBELDQ010000180.1:0-4353 GCA_042094215.1 Polaribacter sp.
CCAAGGTTTTTTACAAATACCTCGTCTGTATCACTTTCTAAAGCTCTTAAGTTAAAATTACAATGAGCTAAAGAAATATCAAAGCCTAGTGAGTGCAATAGCTGTGTTAAAACAACACTATCCAACCCTCCCGAAACGGCAATGAGCAACTTGCTTTCTTTTAGGAAAGGAAACTGATCGGCAATATGTTGTTGTAATTTCTCTAACATGTTTGATCTAAAGCGACTACATTATTTAGTGCTCCTTCTATAGGTACAAGATATTAAAAAAAATAGTGTAATACTTCTTTTAAGGTACTCAGCTGCTTGCGCCACAATTTATCGCTTATGCAACCAAATTTGAATGCTTTTTTTGAGTGAAACTTCTGGTTTGGGCAATGGAATTGTTTTTCCGAACTGCTTACTTCGGTTAAACTTTGAATAAGCTATTTTGTGCTTTTTCCAGTCTTCAGGAAATAAGGCAATAAATTTGTTGAAAACATCTTGAACTGCATATTGATCCTCTAAGTAAGAGACGGTTTTTTCGAGTTTTTGATCGAGATCTATAATCATAATTTAATGGGTGTTGGTAAGCACATCTTTCATGGCTTTTGCTTTTAGTAAACACTCTTCGTATTCTTTTTCTGGTGTAGATTTTGAAGTAATTGCACCTCCAACAGAAAACGAAACATAGTGCTTGTCTTTGTTGTATAAAATACTTCGTATAACGACGTTAAAATCGAAATCTCCACTGGGAGAGAAGTAGCCAACAGCGCCAGAGTATAGGCCTCTCTTGGTTTCTTCTTCTTTTTCAATAATCTGCATTGCAGAGAATTTAGGAGCGCCGGTCATGCTTCCCATCGGGAAGGTGTCTCTAATGATGTCAACAGGATTGGTAGTTGTCTTTACCTCAGAAACAACCGTAGAAATTAGTTGATGTACCTGTTTAAAAGAGTATACTTTACAGAGTTCCTCTACTTTAACAGAACCTTTTACGGCAGTTTTAGACAGGTCATTTCTCACCAAATCTACAATCATAATATTTTCTGCTCGTTCTTTTTCATCGCTCGATAAGTCATCAGCAATTTGAGTATCTTCTTCTTTGTTTGTGAGTCGTTTGGCGGTTCCTTTTATGGGTTGAGAAACGACCTTTATCCCTTCTTTTTTGATATATCTTTCTGGAGAAGCTGATAGTAAATAGTGCCCATCACATTTTAAAAATGTAGCAAACGGCGGTTTAGAAATAGCATTCAGATTCCGATAGATAGCTAGAGGGTTTATGGAAACGTTTTCTGCATAGAATTCTTGGCAAAAATTGGCCTCGTAAATATCTCCTCTATGGATGTGCTCTAGTACTGAATTCACTTTTTTATAATAGGCTTCTTTCTGTATGCGAAGCTTGATGTCTATGTCGCAACCTTTAGAGTTGTTATTCGTTAAAATTTCAATGCAATTAATGCTGTGAAAGTCATCATCAATTTCATCATCAATCATTTGTAAGTAGGAGAATTCAACGGTGTGATCTTTTATGGAGATAATACGTTGCGGTTGGAAAAAATACAAATCAGCAAAATCTAAACCATCAAAATTCCCAGAGGATAATGCTTCGACATCATTCTTTAAGTCATAACTTAAATAACCAAATAGGTAGTCGTTAGTAATAGATTGGTATTCTTTTAATTTTTCAAAAGCATTTGTGTAATCTGTCTTGATCGAGGTAAATTCATCTACGGCTAATATGGCACTGAACGAGGAGTATTTTTGATCGTATTGATTTGAATCTAGCCAAGAGACTGCATCATATTGTTGAGACCAAACCAAAATTTTGGATTTAAAATCTTCAATAGAGGCAATAGTAAAGGTTTTTTGTGCTCGCTTCATAAAGTGCAAAAATACAAATCTTATGGTTGCGTATTGTTTTTTTTAGTTTGAATTATTTTATGAAAAAGTAGTACTTTACAGCATTCAAAATTTACAATATGGTTTCTTTAAGTACACTCGATTACATCATTATTTTTTCATTTTTTACCCTTACCTTATTTATTGGAGTGTACGTGTCAAAAAAATCCGGTAAAAATGCTTCCGAGTTTTTTTTATCGGGAAAAAATATGCCTTGGTGGTTGTTGGGGATTTCTATGGTTGCTACCACATTTTCTACAGACACGCCTAATTTTGTGACAGATATTGTTCGCAAAGATGGTGTTTCGTCAAATTGGATGTGGTGGGCTTTTTTAATTACAGGTTTATTAACTGTATTTGTCTATGCAAAACTATGGCGAAAATCGAATCTGAATACAGATATTGAATTTTATGAATTGCGTTACGGCGGTAAACCTGCACGATTTTTGAGAGGGTTTAGAGCACTGTATTTAGGATTCTTATTCAATATTTTTGCGATGGCAGGAGTCACACTAGCAGCTATTAAAATAGGATCTATTATGCTAGGGCTGCAGCCCTGGGAAACTATTGTCTACGCAGGAACTGTCACTGTTGTCTTTAGTGCACTGGGTGGTTTTAAGGGAGTTGTCTATACTGATTTTATTTTGTTTTTTACAGCCATGGCTGGCGCTATTGGTGCTGCGTACTATCTGGTGAATCTACCAGAAGTAGGAGGGTTGGATGCCTTGTTAGTGCATGAAAATGTGGCAAGTAAGTTGTCTATTTTGCCAGATTTTAACAATATCGAAGCAGTCATAACACTGCTTATCATTCCGTTAGCGGTGCAATGGTGGAGTTCGTGGTATCCAGGAGCAGAACCTGGCGGAGGTGGGTACATTGCACAACGTATGCTCGCAGCAAAAGATGAAAATCATGCCATCGGAGCAACGTTCTTTTTCAATATCATGCATTATGCATTGCGTCCTTGGCCTTGGATTATTGTAGCGTTAGCCTCTTTGGTTGTGTTTCCAGATATCGCCAGTATTCAAGATGCATTTCCAACGATTACAGCAGATAAGTTAGGCGATGACTTGGCGTACTCAGCGATGCTTACAAAATTACCAAGCGGTTTGTTAGGCTTGGTGCTAGCCTCACTAGTAGCAGCTTACATGAGTACGATTTCGACACATTTAAATTGGGGCTCCTCTTATATTGTTAATGATTTTTACAAACAACAAGTCAATCAAAATGCTTCAGAGAAAGAGCTGGTTAGAGTGGGTAGACTTTCGACTGTTGGACTCATGCTATTTAGTGCTTTGTTTGCGTTGTACCTCCAAAATGCGAAACAACTTTTTGATATCATTATTATGTTTGGTGCAGGTACAGGGTTGATTTTTATTTTACGCTGGTTTTGGTGGCGTATCAATGCTTGGAGTGAAATCTCTGCAATGCTGGTATCTGGAGTTATCTCATTGGTATTTACACATCAGGGAATTAGCGACTTTTTATTTGGAGCAGCAGGAGTGTTGCCTGGTTGGGCTAAATTCCCATCAGTTGTAGCCATTACAACGCTGCTATGGATTGTAGTTACATTCCTAACCAATGCAGAATCTAAAGAGGTGTTGCATAATTTTTATAAGAGAACCCAACCAGGTGGCCCTGGATGGAAAACTGTAGTTACAGCAGCGGAGAAGGAGCAGATTTCTCTTGCCGATGTGTCTCAAGGTTGGAGTGTGCCGTCAGGAATCCTTGCGATGCTTTTGGGATGCGTGCTTATCTACAGTTGTTTATTTGCAACAGGTTATTGGATTTACGGTGAGACTACATTGGCTTTGAGTACCTCAATGTCTGCTCTTGTATCGGGGTATTTGTTGATAAAGATTTGGTCTAAAATTAAAGCAACAGTTCTTTAGCGTATGATCAAAGATAGAATTGAATCTGTAGATGTATTGCGAGGGTTTACTATTGCCGCAATGATTTTGGTAAATACTCCTGGAGATTGGAGTGCTGTTTATGCTCCGTTATTACACGCAGAATGGCATGGATACACACCAACGGATTTGGTGTTTCCTTTCTTTTTATATATTGTGGGGATATCAATTGCATTTGTCTATTCCGCTAAACGAACAAGTACAACAGCGTATTTGAAAATAGTGAAACGTAGCTTGAAACTGCTTGGATTGGGGCTTTTTTTGAATTTATTTTTACCTTATTTCCCTTTTATTAAGGAGTTGTCTACAGGCAGACTCCCAGGTGTTTTGCAGCGCATAGGTGTGGTTTTCTTTTTTACTGCAATTTTGAGTTTGCATTGCAACTGGAAACAGCTCTTGGGAATTACGATAACTATTTTATTGGGGTATTGGGTGTTGCTCGGCTTTATTGCTTTGCCAGACGGTACAAGTCCAACTTTAGATAGAGCACCAAATAACTGGGCAAACTATGTAGATATGCTCGTCTTAAAAAACCATACTTGGAAACCAGATTATGATCCTGAGGG
>JBELDQ010000181.1:0-4333 GCA_042094215.1 Polaribacter sp.
CTTTATAGAGTCTGTGAAAATTACATCGTCGAGTTAGCGCTGAATTTTAAGGATACAAAGCAAGATCACTCAATTATACCCGTATAAAGTGGTGTACCTCCTTTGTTCGCGAAAAAAAAAGCAGCCTACTTTTAAGTCAATCTATCAGCTGTAATAATCCGTTTCGTACCATAATTAATGGTCAGTCTAATCGTTTTGTCATTGCTAGTGATGTAGATGTTTTTACCTATTTTTTTATAGCCACTCTCTTTGGTTTCTCGAATAATTCGAACGACCATTGCTTCAATGTTCTCCTTTGAAAGTGGTAGGTGTAGTTTTTTATGTATACGCTCATAAACAAGCTCGGTAAAGCCTATTTCGTTTAAAATTTCTTGTTTGTAATTGTGCATGTATGTGTTCAATTACATTTGATTAAAAGTAGATTTCTTTTAGACGATTTCTTTTTCAAACGCCATGTAATGTGTCGTCCCGTTATTGTAGAGTGGGATAATTTTTACTTCACAGGTATACACCGACTTGTCCTTTCTGTAGTTCACTATTGTTTCACTAAAGGGTTCGTTTAGGGCAATTTTTTGTTTGATTCTTTTTCGAACTTCAGGAGAACTTTCAGGGCCTTGCAAGAATCTCGGTGTTTTATGTAGGGCATACTTTTTTGAATAACCAGTCATACCAGTAAACCCATCGTTGAGCCAAATTATTTTCTGATTGATGTCAGTAACAATTAACGCATCATAAGCATGCTCATGAAACAGTGCATCAAAATCATTTTTCCATTTATACCTTTTAGATAAGGCAACAACGTCATTTAATTCACAATTTTTGGTAGATGCTATTCTACTCTTATGCACTTGGTCGCTATAAATATCCCAGCTCAGAAGTGGCAATGCCTTTGAAATTGGGTCATGAAGCGTATTTTTAATGTTGTTAACTTCTTGAGATGGCAGCTTAGACAAGTATATGTCTAGACACATCATTTCAGATATATCCTGTTTCATAGTTCTTTAAGGGTAAAAGTTCATTGTTGGTTCTTCTATTTTGTAAAGTTAGTGAATTATTTACAAATCAAGAATAATTCTAAATTAGATAGGGCTAAAAGGCTGCTTTGTATGAGCATGTTACGATATAATTACCTCTTCATGATAGTAAATTCAATAAGATTTCATCTTTGCAGTGCCGCACCTGTCTGCATGGAACAGCCGAACATGTGTTAGGTAAGAGGTCAATGGCTTAGCTATTGTTCTATCCCAATGACTTGAATGGTAGTGATGCGTTGTTGTTTTAGGGCACCCGAATTGTGTTCGTAGCTACTGAGGCTGTGAGTGAAATGGAAATAGAATTTATAAACCTAATTCGAGATGGATTTTTACATGTGAAGCGTGTGATCTCTTTATTTTTGATTGAACGAAATTATTAAATATTTACTTTTTTACTTGCATAATAAAAGTGATATTCTATATCTTTGCTTTCAAATAGCAAGTAATAATTTAAAACAATACAAATGAAAAACGTAATTATCACAGGGAGTAGTAGTGGATTTGGTTTAAGAGCAGCCAAAGATTTTGCAGACAAAGGCTATCAAGTATTTGCCACAATGCGAAAGCCAGAAGGAAAAAATGCAGGTGTAAAAGCGGAACTAGAAGCACATTCATCACAAATTCATGTGGTAGATATGGATGTAACAAATGATGCTTCTGTTGCAGAAGCCATGGCTGCAATTACTGCACAGGTAAATCATATTGATATCTTAATTAACAATGCGGGAATTGCATACATTGGAATTACGGAAGCCTATAGTGTTGCTCAAGCGAAGTTTCAAATGGAAACCAACTACTTTGGTGCTATTCGAACCATGCAAGCCGTATTGCCTATGATGCGTAAAGCAGGAGAGGGACTCATTATCAACACTTCTTCTCTTGTAGGTCGTATATCGCCGCCTTTTTTCGGAACTTACACAGCTACCAAGCACGCTTTAGAAGGATATACACAGGCATTGCGTTATGAGGTATCTCCATTTGGTGTAGATGTTGTGATGGTAGAACCAGGACCTTTCGGTACAGGATTGTTAGCATCAGGTCAGCCTGAAGCACATACAGAGGTGTTAGCGTCTTATGGAGAATTGGCAGGTGTTCCAACAGCTATGGGTGAAGGTTTTGCTCAAATGTTGCAAAGTGAAGATGCACCAGATCCACAATGGGTGGCAGATGCTTATATGAAATTGGCAGAAACATCTTTTGGTGAGCGTCCAACAAGAACAGTTGTGGGGATTACTTGGGGTGTAGATAAGATGAACGCACTAACACAGTCTATTCAAGATGATGTCTTAAAGGAAATGCAGCTTGATTCAGTGCTTGGCGGAGTATCTGCCTAATTTTAGGATCGTATCCCTAATAAAAAAATCACAAGAGTTTCGGCTCTTGTGATTTTTTTTTTGAGATTAGGATAGTGGCAAGTCCTTCATATAGTAAATACTGCTACTTTTGCAGTTCAGCAATACCATGTAAGGCAGAGAAGTGCTCCTTATAGATCCGTTCCGTTTCTTTTTTCTAGGATTCCTTTTGCGGCCAAACGTCCAGATTCCATAGCGGCATTCAGTGATCCATTGAGCAGGGAGTCTCCAGCTATAAATACATTTTCTAACACCTCGGTTTCTTTGTGAGGAAGCGTCATTTTTAGATTTTGAATATCTGGCAATGCTTGTTCAATGTTGTAATGATGTATGTAGTTCACTTCAGTGGCACTGGTGTATTGCTTGATTTCTGTAGTAATGGCTTCAATCATTTCTTTTTCTGAGGTCTTACGCTGCACGAGGGTTGTGACAGATAAGATGTTTTTTCCTGTTTTAGGATCTTTGTAGGCATAGAGATTGTTGGTATACTTACCAGGTTCAGCTATCAATGCAATGGTCTTGCTTGGGATGTTCGTTTGATCGACTTCAAAGTACAAACAACTACAACGCTTCCATGCTGTTTTTTGTTTTTTAACACTCGGTAGTAATGAAGCTATATTGCTGGTTACAATGACACCATTGTGTGCTAGTTTTTCTCCAGAACGAAGGGAAATATGGTCTTTGGTTACTGCTTCGGCTTCACAATTGAAGATAAACTCTGTGTGCTTTAACTTATTTTTTAATTGTTCGCTAATGGCTCCGATACCCAATTTAGGAATGGTTGCATGCCCTTCGCCAAACATCTTGTACACAAACTCAAACATTCTACTTGAGGTTTTTAAGTCTGGCTCTAAGAATATTCCTGCAAAAAAAGGGGTAAAAAATCGATCAATAATCTTCTGTGAAAAGCCAAATGCAACTAAGTATTCTTGGGTTGATTTTTCTGGAGATGTAAAGATCTCTTCCAGAGATTTGTATTTTAACTTTTGGTTTAATTGAAAAATTTTTAGCTTATCTCCAATAGAACCAATAGATGCCCGTAATGTTGGAATGAGCATTTTATAATCCCGTAAGGGATCTCCAATCTTATAAGACCTACCATTAGTATAGACCAATGCACCTGATGCTAGTTTGTCTAACTGAAGTTTTTCCATGTCTAGATACTTATTGGCCAATGGATAGGCACTGAGCAGTACCTGAAATCCAAGATCCAAATTATATCCATTGTTAGGAAGCGTTTTTACACGTCCGCCTACAGCAGATGTTTGCTCAATGATGATTGGCTGGTAGCCTTTTTGTTCTAATTCATAGGCAGCAATCAATCCACTGATTCCTGCACCGATAATGTATATCTCTTTTGTTTGTTGCATTGCTTTTATTCCGTTTTTGTAGCTGTGAGATAGCTACTATTACTTAGTAAGCATCGCGTTGTATGCTAGTTAAGGTATGGTTTATACTCATTTTTTAATGGGTTGTCTAAATCGTCATTCAAGCAGCTCTCTGTAGCATCAGATATTGGGTTCCCTTCAATAAATGCATTCACAGCACTTCGCAATCTTAAACTGTATTGTGAATAGTTTTGAGGCAAATTGGCAATACGGTGGCTGTCATTTTTATCAAAATGGAAACCGATAAGCATGAGATGCCATTCGTAACTTTTAAGGATTTTTTGTGTGAGTTCACGATCTAGTGTGTCTTCATTGCTGCATACGTACCCCAATAGCCGTATTGCGTTGTAAAATTTCCAAAAAGAAGAAGCTTCAAATTCGCCGCACTCATGCATAAAATAGAGATAACTTTGTTGGTCGCTTGCTGCATTGTTGTTGATAATCTCTAGAGCTTCTTCTGTATTCATGCATATGGGGTGTATTAAACGCTATTGCTGCTAACGTTCTTAGTTTGTTGTAGCTTTTTCATTTTCTTCTTTTGACATGTTCGTTGTTACAT
>JBELDQ010000182.1:0-2888 GCA_042094215.1 Polaribacter sp.
CCTTTTAAAATTCTTCTTTCTTTAATCCCGGTCCTCGATGTAATCCATTCATCGTTTGTATCTACCATTGTTTCTAACTCTTTATTTGTTAGAATATAGTCTGGGACGTATTTCCCTACTGCTGTAATAGCTGCAGTTGTTTTTGTCATAATAGTACCTTTTTATTGAAAGGAGTTTCTTTATGTTTTAAAGAAACTAGCATTCAAAGAAATGAAATTTATTTCACATTTTTGGGTAAAAACTACGAGAAACGATAGTTTTTGCCTAAAAAACAAAAAAAAACCCTCAGTTTTTGAGAGTTTTTTTGTCTTTAGAGAAATATTAAGCTTCTGCTGCTGCAGATTCTAATACAATTTGTCCTCTGTAGTATAATTTTCCTTCGTGCCAGTGAGCTCTATGGTATAAGTGAGCTTCTCCTGTTGTTGGGTCTACGGCAATTTGAGGAACACTAGCTTTGTAATGAGTTCTTCTCTTGTCTCTTCTAGTTTTCGATATTTTTCTCTTTGGATGCGCCATTTTATGTCTTTTTTTCTGTTATTAAACCTTTTAATTTATCCCATCTAGGGTCTACGTCTTCTGTAGTTTTTTCTGTTGTTACTCTTAATTTATCTAATCGTTCTAGTGCTTTTGATTCGAGTGTTCCATCCAGTACTTTTGGATGCACTCTTTTTGATGGTACCCCTAATACAATCATTTCGTAGATGTATTGGGCTACATTGATTTGAAACGCAGCATGAGGAAGAATTAATATTTCCTCATTGTCATCGTTAAACTCATCTCCAAATTTTATAATTAGAGATAAATCAGTATTTATTTCTTGGTCAAATTGTTCTCCGCTAACATCACAAGTGATGTTTACGGTTCCTTTTGCGGCAAATGTTAGAACTAACATTGTGCTTTTTTTGCTAAAGGTTAATTCAACGTCGATATTGGCGTTAAAATACTCGTCAAAATTATAAGCCTCAAAGAACGTGTTGTCAATTTGATATTCAAACAAATGACTTTCTTTTTTTAATCCTACAAAAGGAATATTAAATTGTTTTAAGTCTTTCATCTACAAAATCAATTTGAGCGGGCAAAGATATAAAAAATAGTTTTTATTTCATCTACATTCTTTAAAAAAGAAATTTAATCTATTTATTTAGTCTCAAGAGGGTTATGTGTTAACTTTTTATGTTCTTTTCGTTTTGTGTAAATTTCTAAACCGGCAAATAGTGCTTCTTTGAAAGAAGCTGGATTTGCCTCGTTATTTCCTGCGATTTCAAATGCAGTTCCGTGGTCAGGAGATGTGCGTATTTTTGATAAGCCAGCTGTAAAATTGACGCCGTTTCCAAAAGATAGCGCTTTAAACGGCGCAAGACCTTGGTCGTGATACATTGCCAATATTCCGTCAAATTGTTTGTAGCTATTAGATCCAAAAAAGCCATCTGCCGCATAGGGTCCGTATACTATTTTCCCAGTCTTTTGAATCTCTTTTATCGTTGGTCTAATGATTTGGTCGTCTTCTTTACCAATAACGCCTTTGTCACCACAATGAGGGTTCAGGCCCAACACAGCAATCTTTGGTTTAGAAATGCCAAAATCTTCTTGCAGTGATTTGTGTAAGAGGTGAACTTTCTTTTGAATTAGTTCAGGTTGTATGTGTTCAGAAACTTGAGAGATTGGAATGTGTCCGGTGATCAGACCTACTCGCAATGTGTCAGAGATTAGAATCATTAAGCTTTCACCTTCTAATTTACTTTCTAGGTATTCTGTATGGCCTGGAAAAGCAAAGGTGTCTGACTGAATATTTTCTTTGTTTATAGGTGCCGTGAGTAAAATGTCAACCTTTGATTCTTTCAGGTGTTGTGTTGCAGCTTCTAAAGATTTATAGGCGTATTTGCCAGATGCTTCTGTCGCTTTTCCTAAATCTAGAGGGATTTCTTCTTTCCATATATTTAATAGATTTACCTTATTATGAACTAGTTGATCTATAGAGTTAATGGCGTGGAGATGGGTGTCTATCTGTAGTTTTTTTTTGTGAAATGAGACAGTCTTTGTTGATCCAAAAAGCACAGGTGTGCAAAAATCTAGCATCCTCTTGTCTTGAAAAGTTTTTAAAATAACTTCAATTCCAATTCCGTTAGTGTCTCCAATTGAAATTCCAACAATGATTTTTTTAGATTTTTCCATAATGTATGGTGCAATATGATTAATTTTGATTGCTGCAAAAATAGCGAAATAAAATTTAGAACTTATGTTTACAGGAATAATTGAAGGATTGGGTAAAATTGAACATCTTAGGAGGGAAAAAGAGAACCTTCATTTGACAGTTTCGTCCGAGTTCACAGATGAGTTAAAAATAGATCAGAGTGTTGCGCATAATGGAGTTTGTTTAACGGTTGTAGCTATCGATACTTCTCAGTATACGGTCACAGCAATCAAAGAGACTCTTGAGAAATCCAACATCGGTGATTTGAAGGTTGGTGATGCTGTTAATTTAGAGCGAGGAATGAAGTTGGGAGATAGACTTGATGGTCATATTGTTCAGGGACATGTTGATGAAACAGGAACGTGTACAGGTATTTTAGAAGAAAATGGTAGTACGGTTTTTACATTTGAGTATGCTTCAAAAATGAATAATATCACCATCGAAAAAGGATCTATTACAATTAATGGGGTGAGTTTAACTGTTATTAATTCTGGTGTGTCTTCGTTTAGTGTAGCAATAATACCATTTACATTGGCTCATACGACTTTCAATACGTTAGCAATTGGTAGCAAGGTAAATTTAGAGTTTGATGTTATTGGAAAGTATGTAAGTAAGTTGGAATCTCTAAAGAGTTAATTTTTTCGAAGCTTTTTTACGCCTACATAAGCCCCTGCGAGTAAAAGATAGAGAATCCCAG
>JBELDQ010000182.1:2988-4331 GCA_042094215.1 Polaribacter sp.
AATTAGCAATGTAAGTTTTGTCTTTCTTTTCATTTTTTCATTTTTACATTTTCAAGAAATGAAAAAAAACTCGCTTTACATGAAGTAGTTTATTTCAAGGGGTTTGTTGTCGTAAAAATTAGTGGACCCACCAGGGCTCGAACCTGGGACCCTCTGATTATGAGTCAGATGCTCTAACCAACTGAGCTATGGGTCCATTTTTAGTTCGACAAAACTAAACTTTTTTTGTTTTACACCAAAGATATTGTTTAAGAATGTTGAAAAAAATTAAACATTTCTCGTCATCAGTCCTTCGCCAAAGTCAATCAGTCCTTTTTTTGCATTGTCAGAGATGTTTATTGATTTTAATGTGTCAAATGCTTCTTGACTATAATGTTTAATTTGATCTTTGACAATGCTAGGAGTGTTGTATCTGTTGAAAATTTCTTTTGTTTGATGAATCTTCTCTTCGTTTTTTTCTAATTTTTCTTGAAAGAGCCTAGTTAATGTGTTTTTATCATCTACAGAGGCTAGTTCTAGGGCTTTTAGGTATAAATAAGTCTTTTTATTTTCTATAATGTCTCCGCCTACTTGTTTGCCAAAAGTTTCTGGGTTCCCATAGGTGTCAAGGTAGTCGTCTTGCAATTGGAAAGCAATACCAAGGTTTAATCCAAAATCATATAATTTTTGAGCATCTTCCTCATTTGCTTTTCCAACAATAGCTCCCATCTTCAAGGCAGCTCCAATTAGCACTGAGGTTTTCAAAGAAATCATATGAATGTACTCTGAGATGGTTACATCATTTCTAGTTTCGAAATCAACATCCAATTGCTGTCCGTCACATACTTCTAATGCTGTTTTACTGAAAAGTTTTGCGAGTTTTTGAAATGTCTCAGCAGCGTAGTTTTCAAAGTACTGATACGCTAAGATAAGCATTGCATCGCCCGATAAAATACCCGTATTGATATCCCATTTTTCGTGTACAGTTGCTTTCCCTCTTCTCAAAGGAGCGTCGTCCATGATGTCGTCATGCACTAAAGTGAAATTGTGAAACATTTCTACAGCGTATGCAGCTGGCAATGCCTCCTTATAGTCTTTAGAAAAAAGACTTGCTGCCATCAGTGTTAGTACAGGTCTAATTTTTTTTCCGCCCAATTCTAAAATATAGGAAATGGGCTGGTATAAGTTTTCTGGTTCTCTGTTGAGATGCTGAGTTGATTTGTACTTGAAAAATTCTTCTTGAAAAATAGCTATGTCCACAGTTAAAAATTTGAACTAACAAAAGTACTAAAGATTTTATACTGAATGCAGCAATATTAATTTTTTGTTAAAACTATGGAAACTTTTTATGTTTCTTTAGTTTC
>JBELDQ010000183.1:0-4274 GCA_042094215.1 Polaribacter sp.
AAGAGCAATTGTCTGAAAAGGAATACCAAGATGTAATAGATTTTGAAGGAAATGCTAATGGGTTGAAAATTTTAACAGAGAGCAGAGAGGGCGTTGCTGGAGGTTTGCGATTGTCTTATGCTACCTTAGGAGCATTTATGAAGTACCCTAAAGAATCATTGCCTAAAAAGCCCACAACACATATTGTAGATAAGAAATACGGTGTTTTTCAATCGGAAAAAGAAACGTTTGTCGATGTTGCTAATGAACTGGGATTGAAACAAAAATCAACAGCAAGTGATCTGTCGTATTACCGCCACCCACTCGCATATTTGGTAGAGGCAGCAGATGACATCTGTTATACGATTATCGATTTTGAAGATGGAATAAACTTGGGGTTGATTGATGAGGACTTTGCTCTAGAATTCATGATTAAATTAGTGAAAGACACGATCGATACGAAAAAGTATCATTCATTACAACACAAAAAAGACCGTGTGAGCTACTTGCGTGCATTGGCTATTGGTGTTTTGATTAATGAGGCTGTAGCTATTTTTTTAGAGAATGAAGAAGAGATACTCAAAGGAAATTTTGACAAGGGGCTATTAGATCGATGCGCTTATGAGGCTCAAATTAATGATATCTTGAAAATTAGTGTGTCTAAAATTTATAAAAGTAAAGATGTTGTTGAGAAGGAAGTAGCGGGTTATAAGATTATTGCAGATATCTTAGATGTATTTGTCAATGCTTTAAACAATGCATATCTCGGATCTTCATCTAATTATGACAAGCTTATTTTACATGTATTGCCTCAAGAATATAATAGTCAGTCAGAAGATTTGTATACTAGAATCATGTCTATTTGTAGTTATGTATCAAGAATGTCAGATACCTATGCGATACGACTGCACAAGAAGATAATGGGAGGCTTTATTTAAAAATGATTTTAGTAACTTTGACAATGTTACGGTAACCAAAATTTAACCCAAATGAAGAAAAAAATACTATCAATTTTTACAATACTATTGACAGTTGGCGTTGCTTTCATTTTTTTGCAAAAGAACAGTCAACAAGAATTAGTTATTCAGAGTAAGCTTAAAGTCAAAAAGAAAAAAAAGACTCAGTATGAGAAAATGCTTTATGCAATAGAACGCGAGTTGTATGAGTTTAATATGCAGAAGAACCCTGTAACAGGAACTATTCCAAAAGAAGAGCGAGAGGCAGAATATGTTGAAGCAAAAAGAGAAATTACTCTAAAAAGAAAAGGGAACGAATCATCAAACTCCTATGTGTTTAGAGGTCCGTCTAATTTAGGAGGAAGAACAAGGGCATTAGTTATGGATGTGACTGATGCAACAGGCAACACAATTATTGCTGGAGGAGTCAGTAGTGGAGTGTTTAGAACAACAAATGGAGGAGGAAGTTGGTCAAAAGTCTCGAGCAACAATGAAATACACAATGTTACGGCTATTGTGCAAGATCAAAGAAGTGGTTTCGAAAATATTTGGTATTACGCAACAGGTGAATGGGCAGGAAACAGTGCTCGTTTAGGTAGTCCATACCGAGGTCTAGGAGTATGGAAATCTACGGATGGAGGCGCTAATTGGAGTCAAATGGCAATTACTAATTCGGATCATCATTTGTTTGATTCTAATTTTGATTATATCAACTCATTAGCAGTAAGTCCACTTAACGGAGAATTATTTATTGCCGCGACAGGTGTTATATATAGATACGATGGAGCTTTTATGGTGAAAGAATTAGAAATGCCCTCCGGAGGATTAGGATTTACAGATGTTAAAATTGCTGATAATGGACGGGTGTTTGCAAGTTTGGAAGGAGGTTCTAGTGCTGGAGGTGTTTGGACATCTGAAACAGGAACTGGATCTTGGACTCGAATTGCAAATAATGGATCACCAGTCAACTGGTCTGCGCAAGGTAGAATTGTTTTAGGACTTGCTCCTTCAAACAATAATGTTGTTTATGCCTTGTTTGATAATGGTAAAAGAACTGATGCTGCTTCAGATACCTATGAAATAGAGGCAGATTTATGGAAGTATAATTTAGAGACTGATACTTGGACTGATTTTTCCGCTAAACTACCAGATGAACCAGGCGCAGATTTGTCTGGAAATGATCCTTTTTCCATACAAGGTGGCTATGATTTAGTTGTTTCGGTAAAGCCAAATGATGAAAATTTTGTGGTCATTGGAGGAACAAATGCATACAAGATTGAAAATATTACAACCGGTACTACTTTTAGTAGAATTGGAGGCTATAAAGATAGATTTGGTTATGCAACATATGATTTTGGTGGAACTGAGCATCACCCAGATATTCATGCACTCGTTTTTGACAATCAAAATCCAGATATGTTGTTTAGTGGAACAGATGGAGGGGTTCATAAAGCCGATGTAACAAGTACACTAGTGACTTGGCAAAGTTTAAACAATGACTATAGAACGTATCAGTATTACCATGTAGCAATGCTTCAAAAAAGTGGTTCAAATTTTATAATTGGAGGAGCTCAAGATAATGGAACTACCGTTGGAGGAACAGATTCGGGTGAGGGCAATAATACAACAATGAGAAGTGTCGCTGGTGGAGATGGAGTAGCTGTGGCTCTTGGGAGAAATGATGAGGCTTCTACGAGGTACTATTTAGGTTTTCAAAATGGAACGATGTTTCGCTTCAAAGACGGTTATCAAGAAATTACACCAGATAACTCTACGAGTCAATTTGTTACGTATTTCTATTTAGATCCAGATAATAACAACGCGCTTTATTATGCAGGACAAAATATATTATATCGCACAATTGATGCAGAGAACGTGAGTAAAGAAACTTGGACACTCTTGGGCTCTCTACCGACTGATGAACCAATTCGAACGATTGCAACGTCAAGAGGAGCGTATTCATCAAATTCCTATCTTTATATTGGCGGACAAAACGGAGGTATTTTTAGAGTAAATGATCCTCAAAATATAACGAGCCTGCCCAGCACTGCTGTAAATATTACTCCAACAGGTGCAGGAATTGCCAACGCCATCGTGAGTGGAATAGCTGTTCACCCGACGAATCCAGATATCGTATTGGCCGTTTATGCAAATTATGGCTTAAATAATATATACATCACTTCAAATGCAACTGCTGCTGCACCAGACTGGACACTAGTAGAGAGAAACTTGAACAATCATTCAATACGTTCTGCTGCAATTACTCAAGTAGGGAGTGAAATTAATTATTTTGTTGGAACCGCAAGAGGATTGTATAGATCTGTTGACCCAACAACACAAGATTGGACTATTGAGGGAAGTGATGAATTAGGGTTGGCGTTGATTAGCTCTTTAGTGTATCGTCCCTCAGATAATAAATTATTAATTGGAACACATGGAAATGGAATGTTTGAAACCACGGTTCAAGAAACATTATCGGTAAATTCCTACGAATCTAGTGATTTAGGCTTGAGTATATATCCCAATCCTGCGATTGAAACGCTTCATCTAAAAAGTAGTGCGTTACCGCTCGACGCTTCAGCTAAGTATAACATATACACGATAACAGGAAGCTTAGTTCAAAAAGGAAAATTACTGAATAATAAAATTGATGTAAAAGAATTAAACTTAGGTGTTTATATTTTAGATCTAAATGTTCAAGGTAAAAAACAATCTATTAAATTTATAAAAGAGTAATTAGATGCTTAAAAAGATTGTTTTCTTTTTGTCTCTAACTGCTTTAGTAGGTGGTTGTGCAACTTCTAATCTGAGGTTAGAAAGAGCTACTTTCCTTCATATAGATAAAGCCTACTATCAGAAATGGTCTTCCGGGGTACGAGGAGGAGGTTCAGGAGTAAATATTCACATATCAGTTGATAAAGAAGATGTGGGTAAAAAACTGATAGGGTTGTATTTTAAGGATAAGTACACAGCGTTAAAATTTAACAGTCCTAACATTTATACAGGGTTTATTCGTACCTCGAAACGAGAGGAAACGAATCTTGATCTGAAAATGAATCAAAAAACTACAGTATTAAAGGGAGGTAAAGAACATAGACCTCCTTTTAAAATTAAAGATGATGAGGCTCTTTTAATAGCGCTAGTCAATAAAAAGAAAAAGTATGTTATCATCGTTTTAGAGAAAAAAGAGTCTTTAAACTTTCCTCAGTAATCAGCTATAGAAATATAAAAAAAGCAGCATTATTTAATGCTGCTTTTTTAGTTCGTTTAGTATTGATTCGGTATCAATCTTCGCTATTTTATGAAGTTCTTCAACAGTTCCTTGATCTATGAAATGAT
>JBELDQ010000184.1:0-4272 GCA_042094215.1 Polaribacter sp.
TTTTATGTTTTTTCAGATAGAAAAAAATCGGAAAAAGAAGAAGTACATAGATGAAAATATTCCCTAAAAACCATAAATGCCCTTGGTGCAGCTGATAGGATACGGGAAAGTTGTAAAATTTCTGAAATAGCATCATATGCAATGGAACGATGGCAACAATACCAAAAACAAAGGGCACTAAAATTCTCTTTGTGCGTTCAATAAGTAACTGTTGCCAAGTTCTTTTTCGCATTGCAAAATAGAGTCCCATTCCAGACACGTAAAATAAAAGCGGAATACGCCACACGTTTAACATGCTCATTGGTTTCCACAACATTTCTAACGATTCTTTGCTTTGTATGAATGCAATAAACAGTGCCCAAGGCTGAAAAACAATAGAGATATGATAGATTAGTAATAAACCTATTGCAATAACTCGTAACCAATCGATATCATATCTCCTTTCTGCTTTCATTTTGATAGTGTTTCAGGTCAATTATTTTAACATTTCAGCAATTACTGGACGATTTTTCTCTATTTCAACCAAATCCATTTTCAATCCCATTGGCGCTAATTGTTGTTGTATCATTTTATACACAGGCTCCATGCTTGCAAAGGGAGCCAAGACACTTTCTCTTGCAGTAACACCATAATTGTTCTTGATTGTTTTGTCTGCTTTTGCATCAATCAATAGTTGGGTAATCTCTTTATGACAGAAAAAAGCTGCATTATGTAATGCGGTAGCTCCATCATTGTTTTTAACTGACATATCTACCTTTGCCTCAAGCAATGCTTTCACTACTGCTGTTTTACCAAAAACTACTGCGGTCATTAAAGGCGTTGACCCAGTCATTTGATCTTTTGCATTCAAATCGGTACCGGCTGCAATGTGTTGTTTCACAATTGCTACGTTATTGGTTAATACAGCGGTTTGAATCGTTGTTTCTGGAGTTTTTACAGTCGATGCTGCTGTTTCTTTTTTACCTGATTCTGCACAAGCTCCCAAGAGTAAAACAACACTTAGAGATAAACGAGTAATTACTTTAAAAGATTTCATTTTTAATAGTTTCATAATTTTAATTTTTACATTTTGTGTATAAGTACGATGCAAATGTCGTTTGCAACTGCAACAAAATAAATTATGAACTACCGAATTGTCGTATTGTGGTGATGAATTGGTTTTTAGCCTCGATGTGGGTGAAGCAACAACTCATTTCATACGCATACTATTGCTTCCCTCCTATGTACTTTCTAAAAGATAGAGACTCACTATGTGCTACTCATTTAATTATTAGTGAATGTTAAACATCAGCGGATTCGCCCTGCGTTTTTGACCAACGCTTTGAAAAGTATTTTCTAATGTCTACTATTTATTTTATAAATCATCTGTTTTGCTGATGTCAAAGTTGGATCAAGGTCCAAGGCTTTTTTATAAGATATCAGTGCTTTTTCATGTGCACCAAGCTCAAAATGAACTTCTCCAAGGCTGTCCCATACATTCGCATCTTCTGGAAATAACCTTACATTTAGTTGAAAGATTTTTTTTGCTTCTTTCAAATTTCCTTCTTTAAAAAAAGCATAGCCTATGCGATTAAGTATCCCTCCTTTTGGATCTTCAGAATGGAAGTTCTTTGTCAAAGTAGAAAAATGCTTTGCAATATAGTCAATCCCGAACTTTGTGTAATGCTTGTAGATATTTTGATGTGCCGGAAGTGATGGTGTTTTTGGGATTTCACCTCGAACCAATGCTAATATTCCTGTAGCAAGCTGCTCCCCTACCGGTTCATCCATGTTTGCAAAAACAATGATGCTGATTTCATCACGCATGATTTCTAAATACGCTGTATTTGCACCTCTAAAGCCTCCTGCCATAAGTGATGCTTTGCCCGATTGTTTTCTTTTACTTTTTGAACCAAAAAAAGTCTCATTTGCCTTTGTTTCCTTACTGAGTAATGTAGTTCCATAAAAATATTCAGCGTAAAATTTTGCAATATCACTCGGAGTTGAATGAAAACCACCATCAGGATTTGGAACTTCAGTAAATCCAATATTCTTATATAGTTTTCCTCTCATGTCTTTATAATATCCTATAGCTCTATTAGGTACTTTTATTTTGTCCGAGACATAGGTCTCGGTCATTCCTAAAGGTTCAATAATACGATCTACAATATTTTGATGGTAGGAAATTCCTGTTATCTTCTCAATGATAGCGCCTAATAATACATAGCCCGAATTACTGTAGGCTTGTTTTGTTCCTGGCTTAAATTGAAGTGGTAGTTTTTTAATGCGCTCTACAAGTCCTGATAGTCTTTTTTGATCGATTGGTAATGCTTCAAAATCATTTCCCCAGTAGTTTGTGTAGCCAGAAGAGTGCTCTAATAAATCGGTTATTGTAATTGTATTGGCTGCAATTTCTGGAAAACCCGAAATATACTGCCCGAGTGTATCTGTTACGTTTAGCTTTCCTTCTTCTACTAATTTGAGTATGACTGTTTTTGTAAAGGATTTATTCATAGATCCAATATCAAACTTGGTTGTAAGTGTATTTGCTGTATTGGTTGTGCGATTTGCCATTCCAAATGCTTTATGATATTTGGTTTCCCCTTTTTCTGATACCAAAACAATACCCGAAAAGATATCTAAGTCTAGGTATTGCTTCACCAAAGCATCTACATTGGTTTCAAAATTTTCTATTTTTTTTATGGTTGATTTATTTTGCGCAATACAATTTGTAAATAGTGTAATTAAAAGAATAAGAATGAACTGTTTCATTTTGTAAAAATTTAAATTTTTGGACAAATAACTACACATGCTCTTTTTTCAGAATGAAAAAGTTATAACAAACAAACCATAGGTGATAAGAGGCTAAAAAAAAGGGAGGTAATTTTATACCATCTTTTTATACCATAAAAGAGGCCTTTTGTAACAAAAAATGAAAGCAGTAGATAAATAGTATATCTTTACCCCATGCATAAAAAATGGTTTGTAATTGGCGTTCATGTCTTATTTTGGGTATTTAGTTCTTGGCTCATCATTTATAGTTTTTCTATTACAGAACATTTTGTAGAAGTTCATGATGGTGTGCTCACAGGAAAAACAAAACATGGAGATGATCTTATACGCTTCTTTGCCATTGGTCAGCCTATTTTTGCGCTCTACTTTTACCTACAGTTTTATTTTACACAAAAGCTAACCAATAGCGCTCAACTAAAGAATGTTCTCAAAAAACTTGTGGTAACAATGCTTTTATTTTTAGGAGCCTATTTTTTAACAGTCAAATTCTTCTTCTTCAATTTCATGCATATCCTATGGTTCCCATCGCTGTGGTATGGCATTTTTATTTTCTATACTGTTGTAGCTGTAGCATATGGACTCATGAAGGCTTGGACTGCAATGGAAGCCGACAAGAAAAATTTGGAGTTGATCAACAAGCAAACTGAACTTCATTTATTGCGATCTCAGTTACATCCTCATTTTTTATTCAATACCATGAATAATTTATTGTCGATGGTTGATCAAGTGAGTCACCCAAAATTAGCAAAGAGTATCGATACACTCTCCGGATTACTGCGCTATGTTGTGTATGAAAATAAAAGTGATGTTGTTCCTATATCAAAAGAGGTCGCTTTTATTCAGGATTTTTCTGAATTGCATTTATTAAGATTTGAAGAAGATGAAATAGACTACAGCTTCAATATTAAAGGTTCTAATAACACCCAGTTCATTGAAAA
This sequence comes from Polaribacter sp., assembly GCA_042094215.1. Lineage (GTDB taxonomy): Bacteria > Bacteroidota > Bacteroidia > Flavobacteriales > Flavobacteriaceae > Polaribacter. Next base: position 3,711 of record JBELDQ010000184.1, read on the forward strand.
GGGTATTCTATTAAGCTTTGTAGAGAATGCATTTAAGCATGGTGTACAACCAGAATTCAACACTTATATTTCTATGAATATTGATATCACAACAGCAACAAAAGTGATCTTCAACATTCAAAATTCAATACCACCGAAAATTGGTGTAAAACATGATGGTGGTTATGGATTAAAAGCAACGAAAGAACGTTTGCGATTGAGGTATCCTAATAAGCACTCACTTGTAATTGACGAAACAGCACAACATTTTAATGTAATCCTTACAATCCACACAGATGAAAGTAATAATCGTTGATGATGAACCCAAGGCAATAGCATTGATTGCCTCCTACATAGCGCATTTTTCAAAGTTAGAAGTGGTTGCTACCTTTAGAAACGGGGTAAAGGCATTGGAGTTTTTAAACAGTAATGTTGTTGATGTTGTTTTCTTAGATATTCATATGCCACATTTAAGTGGATTGTCCTTATCTAAAATGATTTCACCAAAGACAAGCATCGTTTTTACAACAGCATATGCTGAACATGCTTTGGAGAGTTATGATGTGAATGCATTAGACTACTT
>JBELDQ010000185.1:0-4256 GCA_042094215.1 Polaribacter sp.
TCTTATCTTACCGGTATTAATAGTGGTTCACTTTCGTATGCAAAACGTTTTTCTAGAAGGTTTGGCACATTGCACGCAGGAGTGCAGTATGTGAATTATGGTACCTTAACGGAGGCGGACGAATCTGGAACTATTACAGGTGTTTTCTCGGCAAATGATGTTGCAATTTCCGTGGGTTATGCGTTTAATTTGCCGTGGTCAAATATCTATGCTGGAGCAACTGTTAAACTAATCAATGCTACGATAGGGAATTATGCTTCTGTAGGTGTTGCAAGCGATATTGCACTACTGTACAAAAATATTTTCAAGCCTTATGTATTTACGCTAGTTGTTCGGAACTTAGGAGTTCAATTAACATCATTCAATGGAACACAGGAGCAATTGCCGATGGAAGTTTTGTTAGGAGGCTCTTATGAATTGGAAAATGTACCCGTAAAATGGTATGTTACACTCGATAATTTGCAACAATGGGATGTTTCAGTAAGCAATCCTTCTAATCAAATTACGACTATTGATGGTACGGTTACCGAAGAACGTATTTCGTTTGTGAACAATGCACTGAGACATGTTGTTTTTGGTGTCGAATTGTTCCCGAAAAGTCCGGTTAATGTTAGATTGGGTTATAATTTTCGCAAATCACAAGAGTATAAATTACAAAACGTTCGTACCTTTGGCGGTGTATCTTTTGGGTTTGGTTTAAAGATGAAAACGTTGCAATTAAATTATGCCTATTCAAAGGTACATACGGCGTCAAACATAAGTACGTTTAGTTTACAAATAGATTTAGATAGAAAGCGATAAATGAAGAAAAAAATTACAATTGCTATTGATGGATTCTCATCAACAGGAAAGAGTACGGTTGCGAAAGAATTAGCAAATAAACTAGGTTATATTTATGTAGATTCAGGAGCAATGTATAGAGCAGTAACCTTGTTTGCCATGCAACATGGATTTTTAAAGGAAGGTGTCTTTAATGAAGTTGGTTTGGTTGAAAGCTTAGATGATATTGAATTGAAATTTGAATTGAATTCAGTAACAAACAATGGAGATATGTTTTTGAATTCACTAAATGTTGAAAATCAAATACGTACACTGGAGGTTTCTAATTTTGTAAGTACAGTCGCATCAAATTCAGTAGTAAGAAAGAAATTAGTTACCATGCAAAAGGAGTTTGGCAGAAACAAAGGTGTGGTCATGGACGGTAGAGATATTGGAACAGTTGTTTTTAAAGATGCCGAGTTAAAAATTTTCATGAATGCATCTGCAGATACACGAGCAGAGAGAAGGTATAAAGAGTTGAGAAATAAAGGCGAGGATGTGAGTTATGAGGCGATCTTAGAAAATGTCATAGCCCGAGATCATATAGACAGTACTCGCGATGATTCTCCATTGGTAAAGGCAAATGATGCCATTGAAATTGACAATTCTTTGCTAACACGAGAGGAACAGTTTGAGTTGATCCTTAAGTTAGTCAATGAAAAATTAACGTAAAAAAAAGCAGCCAAAGGCTGCTTTTTTTTATGGTATGTCTAGGTATTTATGCGTTTGTAATGATATTTTCCAAGTAGGATTCTTCATCACATAGTCAACTATAATTGGAATCATCTTTTCTCTTTTACTCCATTCAGGCTGTAAATAAAGTGCACACGAAGCATTTACCTTACTTGCTTGTTCTTCAGCAAACTCGAAGTCAGACCGGTTGTGAATAATCATTTTTAACTCATTGGCATGAGGATATACTTCATCTAAAGGAAGTTTGGTTTTTTTAGGAGACAAGCAAAACCAGTCCCATATGCCCGAAAAAGGATATGCTCCAGAGGTTTCTATATGTGTTTTTATTTGATGTTGTTGTAGTTGAGTTGTGATGTAATCTAAACTCCACATCAATGGTTCTCCTCCTGTAATTACAACAGTATTTCCGTATTTTTTTGCATTGCTAACGATGACATCTGTTGCAGTAGGAGGGTGTAATTTAGCATTCCAACTTTCTTTAACATCACACCAATGACATCCCACGTCACAACCACCAATTCTTATAAAGTAAGCGGCTGTGCCCGTATGGGCTCCTTCTCCTTGAATTGTGTAAAATTCTTCCATTAGTGGAAGCATCTCACCTTTATTTATTAAATTTTGTACCTCTTTTTTCATTGGTTGGCAAAGATACTGAAACTAATAGAATTAATTGTAAGATACTTTGTGAATTGACGGATAGAATGTAAATCGTGACCGCTTTATATTCAGTTATTTAGTGTTTTTTTTTTTTTTGATAGTTTATTCACCATGAAATATTTTATATCGTATAAAGTTTGTTTACTTTTATGATTCATTTTTATGAAATAGAGCGATACACGTTCTATATTTATTTAAAACTATAGGAAGAATGTTTAAGAATTTGTTAAGAGTATTTGGTGTTTGTTTGTTGAGTTTATTATGTGTTCAATGCGGAGATGGGAATAGGTTTATGATCTCTAAAAGAAAAGTGGGTAAGCTGACTCCAGTGACAACAATTTCAGATCTTCAAGATATTTTTTCAAATGATTCAATTGTAAAAAATTTGAGTGAAGGTTCTTTGGGAAATAATTTTTTCCAGGATGATGATGAATACTTAATTTATGAAAAAGGAGGAAAGCATTTGCTAACCATTGTACCTAAAGAGCAGTTAGATTCTACAGCGACCATTAAAAGTATACAGATTTTTGACAAGAGATATAGCACCAAGTCAGGACTTACATTAGATTCAAAGTTTGAAGATATTAACTTAAACAATGTGATCACCAAAGTAGAGACTTCTTTAAGTTCTGCAACGTTATTTATTGATGATTTGAACATAACGATTACATTAGATAAAGAAGATTTGGGATTAAAAAATTTTAGTACACAAAAGATAAACGTAGAGCAGATACCTGGTTTGGCGGGAGTGAAGTCTTTAATTGTTTGGTTTAACTAATACAGTATGAGTAAGAAGTACATCATTCAAAAGTCGCCATTTATAGTCCCTACATCCGATGGTAAAGTAATTTCAGAGCATTTTGGAATTGCATCACAGCAGGATTCCAATATTAGCATAGCTCACATGGTGGCTCCACCGAATTGGAGCGAGCCATTTCAAACACCTGAGTTTGATGAGTATACCTTTATTATCAAAGGGAAAAAGCAGTTTGTTATAGAGGATGAAAAAATTATACTCGAGGCCGGTCAATCAATAAAGATTCACAAAAATACACGTGTTCAGTATTCCAATCCTTTTGATGAAGCATGCGAATATTTGGCAATTTGTTTGCCTGCTTTTTCAATAGATTTGGTCAACAGAGAATAGTGTTATCTCCTCCGTTTTGAAGCTAGTAATGTATTTTTTAGCAGCATGGCAATCGTCATAGGACCTACACCACCTGGAACAGGCGTAATAAAACTTGCTTTTTTACTTACAGATTCATAGTGTACATCTCCAGCCAATCTAAAACCACTTTTTTTCGTTGTATCAGGAACTCTCGTGATACCAACATCAATAACAGTAACATCTTCTTTGACCATATCTGCAGTTAAAAACTCAGGAATCCCCAATGCAGCAACGACTATGTCTGCTTGTAATGTAATGTCTTTTAAATTTTTAGTTCTACTATGCGTAATCGTAACTGTTGCATTGCCTGAAGTACGTTTTTGAGATAGCAAGATACTCATTGGACTCCCTACAATATTACTTCTTCCGATAACCACGACATGCTTACCGCTTGTTTCTATATGATACCTTTCGAGCAATTGTAAAATGCCAAATGGTGTAGCGGGTAAAAAGGTAGGCAAGTTTAATGTCATTTTACCAACGTTCATCGGGTGAAATCCATCGACATCTTTACTCGGGTTTACCGCCATTAGTACCTTTTGCTCATCAATATGTTTTGGTAAAGGCAGCTGAACAATAAAACCATCAATTTGTTCATTTTTATTGAGTGTATCAATTTCATTCAATAATGTTTCCTCTGAGGTCTCCTCTGATAATCTGACTAGTGTTGATTCAAACCCTGCTTTGGCACAAGCTTTAACTTTAGCATTTACATAGGTCATACTGGCACCGTCATTTCCAACTAATATCGCAGCTAAATGAGGGGCTCGATTGCCGTTCTTTATGAATTCTTGGGTTTCTTGCGCAATTTCTTCTTTGATTTGATTTGATGTTTGTTTACCGTCTAATACGATCATAATAGTTGTGTTGTTGTTGTTGTTGTTGTTGTTGTTGTTGTTGTTGTTGTTGTTGTTGTTGT
>JBELDQ010000186.1:0-4180 GCA_042094215.1 Polaribacter sp.
CTCGTTATTTCGCAAACACCTTAATGTCACAGCGTCTAAATAGGTATTTAGTATGAGGGGTTTAAAATAAAGAATATCTTCTTCCTTTAGAAAATGATGTGTTGCTCTAACCGAAGCTTCCCATAGTTCAACAACTTCGTCATAGGCTGTTTTTGCAATAGGTGTTATTTCACTCCATTTATAAGGTTTCGTTTCCATATCGAATTAATTATTTTCTTCTTGTTGGGAAAGTCTATCAATATCAGTACTCGTTAAATTTTGAAGGTTTTTGGTTATTTTTTCTATGTCCCAATCCCACCATTTTAACGTTTGCAATTTTTCAATGGTTTCAGGTGGAAACCGCTTTTTTATTTCTCGAGCAGGGTTGCCTCCAACAATTGAATAAGGAGCTACGTCACTCACTACAGTTGCATTGGTGGCAATTATTGCTCCGTTGCCAATACGGACTCCAGCCATAATGGTAGCATTATAGCCTATCCAAACATCGTTTCCAATAATAATATCTCCCTTATTTGGGTAGGTTTTCCCCTCCATGGCATGTTCCCAGCCATTTCCAAAAATTGCAAAAGGGTATGTAGATAGCGCATTGCTTAGGTGATTCGCTCCATTCATGATAAACGTAACATCAGATGCAATCATACAGAATTTTCCAATGATGAGTTGGTCATCAACAAAGTCGAAATGATATTTTACATTTTTTTCAAAGTTTTGAACATCTTCAAAGTCATCATAATAGGTGTAGTCTCCTACGATGATGTTAGGATTCTGAACACTGTTTTTTAAAAAACAAAGACGATCGTAATGTGGAAGCGGAAACTTGATGTTTTTATTGGGTCCTTTCATATAAGCTATTTTTTAAAATCGATTTTCTATTCGATAGACACTATAATTTTACTAAAATACTTAATTTTTGAGCTGTATGAGTAGTTGTATTGTGTTAATTTTTATCTTCCGTGGTACGTCATATTAGGTAATTTAGAGGTCTTTATAACATAGGTGTCAAGCCATTCAATTACTTGTGCGTCTGCCTTTTTTCTGTGCTCTGAAATACCATGATCTCCGCCTTCAAATATAACGAGCTTATATGGTACTCTGTACTTTTCAAACTCCAAAGCTAATTCAAGACTTTGTGAGGCTTTTACCCGCCAATCTGCATTTCCATGTAGCATTAGTATAGGTACATTTTTCGGGAATTTATCAGCCCATTATATCGCAGATCTTTTTTCTAGTGCTTCTTGTTTTTGTTCAGCATAGTTGGGAACTAGTTGCGCTAAAACCCCTGTTTCCATTCTTGGTCGATCCTTTATTGAGCTAAAATTATCAGCCACAGCTCCTCCAACAATGGCTGCTTTTATTTTGTCTGTTTTGGTCAATGCAATATAGGTCATCATGCCCCCTCTGCTCCAACCATACATTCCAATTCTGTTGGTGTCTGCCGTTTCTACTTCTTTGAGTACATCTGGTAAAATGGTCACATCGTTCACATCTTTACCTCCGAATTCTTCTTGTCCTTCGCTACCTCCGTTTCCTCGGTATTGACTTGCAATGACTACATAGCCCTCTTTTGCAACCTTTCCTAGTTGCAATGCACCGTGAATCGATTTTAAAGCGCCAAAATCTCTATTTCCACCGCGATTATAAATAACAGCGGGATAGCTTCCTTGTTTTTTTGGCTCTACTAAAAGACCATTTATTTTAAGTCCATCACTAAGGTAGGTAATAGCGAATATGTTAATAGAATCTAAGTACTTGAAGGGTTCTTTATAAGTGGTTTGTCCGTTTACTTGCTCTGTTAATCTTCCGTATAGTGGAGATTTGGATAATGCTACGGGTTGTTTTGTTAGTAGTAATTTTGTTTGTTGAGCTTGCATATTGGCAAACAGAATGCACATGAATAAGAAGCTAAGGTGTTGTAGACGTTTCATAAATCTTGTTTTGATAAGCATTTTTAATTGTTTCTTTCAAATCAAGACGTATGAGTAGCACAAATGTTACACCAGCTTTTTGATTTAACAATATGCTGTACATTCCATTGTTCGCGGTTATCTCAAAAATGTATGCTAACCGTTTTTAATCCTCTTGGGATATGACTTTACAAAGGTCTAGCCTATAAAATTCAAAGTTGTTTTGTTCTGTTTTATCACAATTCGACAGGTCCAAAAAACCCAAACAGCATCTACGACAAAGGTGATTTTCTGAAAAAAGGGTAGGTAATAGAATCCAACTTTTGTTTCAAAACTAAAAAAAACCACGATGCTCAATGCATAACAAAGGTATGCAACTTGTTTTATGCCTTTATTATTGTAGTTTTTGAGTTCTATAAAAAAGGGGATAAGAGCCATAGTTCCCAAAACTCCGGTAATGGTCACAATGGCATCATGATACTCGGTATACATAAAAATAAACGCAGTCATACAGGCAACTCCAAATGTGCGAATCATCATTGTATTGCGATTTTTTCTATTGAATATGTTAGGAAGAATAGCAAAGAAAGACATCATGCTCACACTTAAAATAAGATGTGAAAAAATGGCCATGAATCGCGCTTCATTTTTCGTGCCGACAAGATTGTTAGGGTCCATAGTGTCGCATAAAAAGTTATGGTAAAAACTATAGGCTTCGGCATTGGGATAATTGATGGAACCACCAGGATAGTCAGCTGCAGACAATGCATATACAATAATGTACAACCCAAGTCCAAACATAGGGACATAGGGTAGCATTTTAAAATAAAGTTTTTTCAGTCCTTGTGATGCAGGCATAGCAATACAAATCTACTTTTGAAAAGCGAATATACATGTATTATTGCATTGAATGCTACTTTTTCTGCAAAGTTATAAGACATTGCGGTAGGAGGAAATATTCAGTGCGATAAGAAGACTCAAAAAACGTTTTCACGAAGTCTCAGTGTAGTAATTTTTTTTTGATTTTCAAGAGGTTTATCTGCAATGAATGCTTCTTTCGTCTTTGTATCTCACTCTTGTTGTACCAGCATGTTTTTTTCATATTGATTGTGAATGAGTATGATGATCAATCCAAAAAGAACTGCTGTTACAATTAAAATGGTACTGATGAGTCCGCTTGTACCGAAAGAAAGTCGAATTAGAATTGTGGATACAACAAAGCCAGAATTTCTGATTATTTTGTGGAATTGATCTGTGTAAAAGAAGGAGATTAAAAGAAGAATCACATCGACTAGAATTAAAACCGTAAAAAACTCATCGAAAAATAAATTATTGATGCGTTCAAGGGAAGGTAATTCATTCGCTGTCCAAGAAATTTCTGTAACCCAATTAAAAAGCGTCATTGCAGCCATGGTAAAAAACAAGGGCACCAACACCACTGCAATTATTTTTTTCCTGTTGATAAACTGTGTCACTTTGGAGTTCAATTTCGCTTTATTAGTTTCGATACGACTTCCTTGCTTTTGAAACTGAAAAATCAAATAGAAAAGAACAATTGAGCTAAGGATGTCATAGGTAAATTGCAAATCTCCTTTGATATCGAACCACTCTGTAGACAGCTCAATAATTGCTAAATCTTTGAATAGTTTTCGAATTACAATCAGTGTAATAATCTCATATTGTTTCGTGATGTAGGTCGTAAATGACTTTGGTAAATAATAGATTAAAAGATAAACTTCGTAGATAATAATAAAGGAAAAAGGTGTGTAAATTGCTGAAATAGGATTTTTAATTAAGTCTGATTTTGAGAGAAAATGAATCAACTCATATTTTGTAAGAAAAATCAATACCAAATGAACAAAAAAACTGACCAACGCAATGTAGAGTATTGTTTTTTCAAAACTTTTTTTGGTGCGTTCAGATAGGAAAAGTTCATAAAGTATATTCAATACATGCATCTTTTTTAGGTTTTAAGTCATTATATTTTAGGTATTTAGTGTTGTTAAGATACAATTATTTTTTCAATGATCATTGTAGGAGGCGTTTTTGAGTATGACAGAAAATATACTATTTGTATGCTTTCATTTCTATATTTGAAACGTGTTTTAATATCAGCTCCTCTCAGTTTTTAGAAAAAATTCATTCAATTGCTTGCATCTGTTATGGTGGTTTTTATGATTGCGGTAGCTTTCTGTTTTGTAAAATGAAAAGAGTTGCAATATAAATAAGTACGATGGCAAACGGAATGAATACAAAGCGGTTTTCAGGGAATAGAT
>JBELDQ010000187.1:0-4172 GCA_042094215.1 Polaribacter sp.
GTAAAAAGTTCTAAACGACCAATAAGCATTAAGAAAGAGCAAAACCATTTGGCACCTCCAGATAAATGCGCATAGTTGTCTACCGGACTTACAGAGCCAATAGCTGGACCGATATTTCCTAAAGAAGAGGCTGCAGCGCCAAGAGCAGATTTAAAGTCGAGACCGAAAAATGTAAGCACCACAGAGGATACCACAAAAATACACATGTAGATGATAAAGAAAGAAATGATGTTAAAAACGATGGTCTGTTGCACGGTTTTACCATCGTAACGCACCGGAATAATCGCATTCGGATGCAAGGCTTTTTTGAATTCTAAAAAACTACTCTTTAACATTACAATATGACGCACAATTTTGACACCACCACTGGTAGATCCTGCAGAGCCACCCACAAAAAATAAGGAGAAAAATATACCTGTTGCAAAGAAACTCCACATGGTAAAATCTGCACTCACAAAACCAGTGGTAGTCACTACCGAAATGATTTGAAATAGGGAGTGCCGTATGGCACTTTCAACCGGTCCATAGATCATTGGATGTTCGATGCTAGTCTGTAAGTTTGGATCTTGGTCAAACAAAATTAGCAAGGCTATTACAGTGGTTAAAGATAGAATGCCAAAAAAGTAGTAGTTGAATTCTTCGCTCTGAAAAACTTTCCGAACTTTTCCCTTTAATGCAAAGTAGGTCAAGACAAAATTAGTACCGGCAATAAACATAAAAAAGATGACAATGTATTGCACCATTGGCATGCCATTGTAATGTGCTAAACTGGCATTTTTAGTAGAGAATCCTCCTGTACTCATGGTAGCCATGGCATGATTAATGGCATCAAACCAGGTCATTCCTGCTACTTTTAATAAGAGAAATTCAGTCAGGGTCAATACCACATAGATAAACCATAAACGTTTGGCAGTATCTGAAATTCTAGGGTGTAATTTGTCCGTTGAAGGTCCCGGAGCTTCTGCCATGAATAATTGCATACCTCCAATACCAAGCAATGGCAAAATAGCAATGGTAAGTACGATAATTCCCATACCGCCAATCCAATGTGTAGCACTTCTCCAAAATAAAATACCTTTTGGCATGCTTTCAATATCGGTGAGAATAGAAGATCCTGTTGTGCTATATCCTGAGAGTGTTTCGAAAAAAGCATTGGTAACACTCGGTATGGCACCACTCAATAAATAGGGTAACATGCCTGTTAAAGACAAGGTAAGCCACCCTAAGGTAACAATGAGATACCCTTCTTTTTTCTGAATATTGGTTGAACTAGGTTTGTTAAAGAAATAAAGCAACAAGCCAATAGAAACAGTGATGATACCCGCATTCAATATTCCATAGGTGGCATCTTCATTATGATAGAGGCTAAACGGAAAGGCTATAAACATAAAAACACCGTTTAGAATGGCAGTTAAGCCTAAGAAACGGTAAATGATTTTATAGTTTAAAGACCCCATGTTTTTATGATTTGAAGAGTTCTTCTACAGTAGAAATTGCTTCTGGTAAACAAAACACAATCGCTTTATCTCCCGCTTGTATTTGAAAATTACCAAAAGACATCATGGCTTTACCATCTCTAATAATTCCTCCGAAAACAGCTTCTCTTGGAAATTTTAACTGACTAATAGGTTTCTTCGTAACCCGAGAGTTTTCTTTAACGTTGAATTCAAAAACTTCAGCATCAATGTTGTGCAGGTTGGCCAATGCTAAAATATCTCCCTTGCGAATGTGCTTGAAAATACTACTGGCAGCCAATAATTTTTTATTGATCAAGGTGTCGATTCCTATGGTTTGAGAAATGTTGATATAATCCATATTCTCCACCAAAGCAATTGTTTTTTTAACACCCTTAGATTTGGCAACCAAACAAGACATGATATTGGTTTCAGAGTCCCCTGTTACAGCAATAAAAGCATCCATGTCTCTAATGTTCTCTTCTTCTAACAATTCAATGTCACGCCCATCGCCATTAATAACCAATGTGTTGGATAGTTTGTCTGCAATGTCTAATGCTTTTTCCTTTTTCTTTTCTACTAATTTTACTTTAAAGTTTTCTTTACAAAGATTTCTTGCCGTTTTAAAACCAATGCTACTTCCTCCTAAGATCATGACATTTTTAATATGTACTTGTTCTTCTCCAATAATAGGGTATAGTGCATTGATTGATTTTTTTGGGACTGAAAAATAGACTTGGTCTTTTAAGTGATATACTGTGTCTCCTCTTGGGATGATTGTTTGAGTAACCCCCTCTCTTTTGATAGCAATGGTGATAAAATCGACCATTGAAAATTTATCTTTTGCCTCTTTTACTGTCAAATCTAAAATAGGCGATTTATAGCTTAAAGCAGTCCCCATGACATTGAAGAGACCTTTTTCGAACTCAACAGTATCATTAAACGAAGATTGGTTGAGCAGCATTTGAATTTCATTTGCTGCCAATTCCTCGGGAGAAATCATAAAATCGACTCCAAATTTTTTAAAATCGATAACAGTCGTGTTTAAAAATTCTGGGTTGTCTATTCTAGCAATGGTTTTTTTAACACCAAGCGCTTTTCCAATAACCGAAATGGTAAAGTTTGAATTTTGCGACTCGGTAACAGCCAATAACAAATCGGCAGAATCAATCCCAATCTCTTGTAACAACTCTATAGAGGTGGCATCCCCTTTTTTGGTGAACACATCTAAATGATTGTTTATGTAATTTAGTTTGTCTCCATCAAAATCTATGATATAAGTATCCTGGGATTCGTACGATAACAATTTTGCTAAATGAAAACCTACATCACCGGCTCCAGCTATAATAATTTTCATAATCTATAATAAGATGTAAACAACAAAGGTATTGTTTTTAACTACTTCTACAAAAAAAAGCGTTTTTTATTAGAAGTACCCATCTTTAAAATAGCTGTATCTTAGTCATAAAATTGCTAGGATATGAAAAAATTAACCATAAAACACTGGTCTATAGAAGATAGGCCTCGTGAGAAACTTATGCTAAAAGGAACCGCTGCATTGTCTGATGCAGAATTGATTGCCATCTTAATTGGAGGTGGTTCTGCTAAAGAAAGTGCTGTAGACCTGAGTAAGCGCATGTTGCATAGTGTTCAGAATAGCATCAATGAGTTGGCAAGCTTGTCTCTAAAGCAACTGATGGATTTTAACGGAATTGGAGCCGCAAGAGCCATTGGTATCATCACAGCATTAGAACTTGGAAAGCGTCGACACTTTGAGCAGTTAGAAGAAAAACCAGTAGTCAAAGACAGTCGCACTGTTTTTAGGGTGATGCAACCCATTCTTGGCGACTTAGCCCACGAAGAATTTTGGGTGTTGTACCTAAACAACTCAAACAAAATTATACTTAAAAAGCAACTAAGTAAGGGAGGTATAACCGGAACCATGGTAGATGTAAGACTTATTTTTAAAAAGGCCATTGAAGTAGCTGCTGTAGGGATCATTGTTTGCCATAACCATCCCTCAGGGAATTTTAATCCTAGTGCTGCTGATACGTTGTTGACAGAGAAAATTTGTGAAGCAGGAAAAACATTGGATATAAAGTTACTAGATCATGTAATTATCACCCAAAAAGAGTACTTTAGCTTTGCAGACAATGCAATTCTTTAAGCGCAATTTTTGATACTGGTATACACACATAAAATTACACCAAGGTTAGCCTATGTTTTTAAACATATTTTTACCAGAACACTTTTAATTCCTGTTCGCTTTACAACCACGATTGAGGAATTTATTGCTCACAACGGGTTAAAAATGACCTACTCCAAAGCTCCTTTGGGAAAAGAGTTTTTCATTAGAAGCAATGATTTACTTTTTGAACAGGGTGTTAATGATCTAGATATACAAATATTTACCTACGATGAGGTGCCTTGCTTTTTTGCAGCGGGTGCTAAGTCTGCGTTGCCATTTGATATTTTTGCAGCAAGTTTTTTTCTACTCAGTAGATATGAAGAATATTTACCCCATGTAAGAGATGTACATGATCGGTTTACTGCAGAGCAAAGTATCGCCTTTAAGTATCGGTTTTTAGAAAAGCCGATAGTTGATATTTGGGCTTATAAATTGTTGGCAAAATTACAAGAGAAATTTCCAGATTATGCCTACGAAAAAAGAGACTATACCTATGTTTCTACTATTGATGTAGACAATGCCTATGCCTA
>JBELDQ010000188.1:0-4125 GCA_042094215.1 Polaribacter sp.
TTACTTTTTTCAGCAACCATGCCAGGAGCTATTAAGCAATTGGTGCAGAATTATATGTCGAAACACGTTGTGCATATTGAAGCAGATATGGATACTGTTGGACATCAAGGCATTGCTCACCAATATGTAGTGGTTGAGCCTATTGAAAAATTAGAGGTATTGCTACATTTTTTAACTTCCAAGGCAGGTCAAAGAGGGATTATCTTTTGTAAAACAAAGGCAGCTGTCAATAAGTTAGCAAAGAACTTAGCAATTCATAAATTTTCATCCGGAGCTATTCATGGTAGCTTAACACAAGGGATCCGAGATCGAATTATGGGGCAGTTTAGAGAGGGCTATATTGATATTTTGGTCGCCACTGATTTGGCAGCACGTGGTATTGATGTAAAAGAAGTTGCCTATGTGGTACAGTATCATTTACCTGATACCTATGATGCCTATGTACACCGAAGTGGTCGTACGGCTAGGGCAGGAGCAAAAGGACTTTCTTTAACCATTCTACAACAAGAAGAAGTGATTGATATTCCCGATTTTGAAGACGAGTTAGGAATCAAATTCACACCGTTACAGAAAGCTAGTCCAGAAAGCATTGAAGAGAATAACGGTGTATTATGGGCAAAAAAGATATTTAAAACAAAACCCAACCGTGACATTTCAGAGGAGTTTAGAAAAAAAATAAGAACAGTATTTCATCATTTAACTAAAGAAGAATTGATTGAGAAAATACTGGCAAATCACTTGTCAGAGAACAACAGCAGTGTTAAGGTTGCCGCTAAAAAGAAGAAAAAGAACTAAGACTGCTGCTTACAAATTAAACAAGTTAGATCCTGACGTAAAGTTCAGGTTTTCTAGTGTAAAGTCACTGTTTAATTGGCTCATTTCTTTTGGATGCTTCCTTGTATATGAATTTAAAATTCGTTTGCTATCTCGGGTATCCTTCATTGGCTGAATCGCTTCTGTATAGGTCTCTAGAGATGTGATTTCTGTGTTTTTAGGAAGGTAACCAAAACCTCTATAAATATTGTTTACAACAAGCACAAATGCTTTTTCTTTTGGATTTCTTCCTTTTTGATGAATCACAAAACTCTCTGATTGATACTGTACAGAGGCAATGGCTTTCTGCACTCTTTTATTGTAAGCTTCAACAGCTTCTTTCTGTTCACAAATGCCTTTGCATTGTTTAATTTGATAATGAAAGCAGGTAGAAACAGTAGACTGTAAATGACAATACTTAGGGCAAAGTTCAAAGGTTTCACAGAGTTTTTCTATGAAAATTCTTGCTTCTGTTGCGTTAAAAAACTTGGTCAAGGGTTGTGCTACTAACTTTGTCTTATTGGTGGCAATATGCGTTATACCGCTTCGATCTTGATAGCTAAAAAGTGCAATACTCTCTCCGGATCTTCGTTGTGCTCTGTTAAATTTTGGATACAACCGCTTTATTTCTGATGATTCTAAAAGCAATGCCAAAAGTTCGCTTCCTGTTTCTGTAAATGTAATATTGGCTGTCTCTAAACACATGGTCACCTCTCTTTTAGATTTATCGTACAAGTGACTCAATACGCGTTGTTTGATGTTGTTTGCTTTCCCCACATAAATAACAGCATTCTCGCTATCCCTAAAATAATAAACACCTTCCTTTTCTGGAAGTGCATCAAACACCTCTTTAGGTAACAATGGAGGCAAAGTAGCTGCCCTTGAACTTGGTTTTAAAAAGGTTTCAATAATTGTACGATCTGTATCTTTTTCAAGAAGCATTTCAAGTAAAATAACGGTGGCTTCTGCATCTCCCTTTGCTCGGTGCCTATTCGAGATAGGAATGTTTAAAGAGGTACAGAGTTTTCCTAAACTATAAGACTGTAAGCCAGGAATTATTTTTCTAGACAGTCGAATTGTACAGAGTTTTTTTCTTTTAAAACTAGCGCCTAATGCTTTAAACTCTTTCTGAATTATGGTGTAGTCAAAATTTACATTATGAGCAACAAAGATGGTGTTCTCTGTAATTTCGAGGACCTTCTTTGCAATTTCATAAAATTTTGGAGCACTGGCTACCATGGCATCATTAATACCTGTTAATGTTGTAATATAATACGGAATGTTGCATTCTGGGTTCACCAAACTTGTAAATTCATCTACCACTTTAGTTCCATTGTATACCAATATAGAGATCTCTGTAATTTTGTGACCTCCGTTCGTTTCAATATCGATTACTGAATACATCATGCGATTAATTTTTCTAAGGCTTTTAACTCAATTCCTAATTGCGTAAACATTTGAGCAATACTGCTAATTTTTAACTCATGTTCATCATATTCTTGTGTATTGATGCTACAGGTATATTCCCAAATTTCTAAGACTGTTTCAACAGCAACCTCATACGGATCGTATAACGTATTATCAGACACCAATAAAAGCGATTGCTTTTCTTCAATGTGGCTGTAGACTCTTTTGTAAACCAACCCATCATTTTCTGTTAAGATCACATACGTTTTTCCATCTTTTATGTCTGTTGCATTTTCTAAATACTTTGCAATCACAAAAGAACCACTTTTAGCAGGTAGCATAGAGTCTCCTTTGATAGGAAAAGCCCTGTGTTTACCCGTAGGAAGAAAAGGCAGTTTGATCTTTCCTAAATCTTCTACATATTCAGGATCTGCATAGCCATTTAAATAGCCTGCAGACGCTTCTAAAGGAATGATTTCTATCAAATCCTCATTGTTATTGTCAACTGTTATAGGAAATAAGACACGCTGGTTGCCAATATCTATAAAAGAGGTATCCTCTGATAAGGTTAAATTATTGCGAAGTAGAATGTCTATAGGCAAACTAAAATAATCAGATATTTTAATTAAGGTTTCTATAGAGGGTGCTGTTCTTTCAGATTCATACGACATCAATTGAGAACGCGTAATTTTTATTTCTTCAGAAAAATATTCTTGAGACAATCCTTTTAAATTTCTGAGATGTCTAATGTTTTGGGCTATATATGTCATAATTGTTTCAAAAATAAACAATCAATGTTTAAAAATGAAACTATTTTTGTAAAATGTTTTTAAATACACATACATACTATAGTTTACGATACGGCTCAATAAGTCCGAAAGGCCTGATATCAATGGCTAAATACCATAATGTAAGCGCAATAGCCTTAACAGATATTAATAGTACTACAGCAGGATTGGATTTTGTGAAGTTGGCAATAGAAAATGAGATAAAACCCATTTTAGGGGTTGATTTTAGAAATGGAGCCCAGCAACAATTCATCATGCTTGCGAAAAGTGCGCTTGGTTATGCGCATATCAACAGCTATTTGTCTTCTTTTTTACACCCTACAAATATGGAGATTCCAGAGACTGCTACGAATCTTGAAGACACCTATGTAATCTATCCATTTCAACAAAAAGTAAGACCTCTAAAAGCACATGAGTTTATTGGCATAACACCTGCTGATCTAAATCAGTTGAAATTTTCTGAATGGCAATATCAGCTAGAGAAATTGGTGGTGTTAATGACGGTTTCCTTTCAAGATAAAAAAGGATTCAATACACATCGACTACTGCGAGCAATAGACAACAATACCTTACTTAGCAAATTACCAACCTCAGAACAAGGCAAAGAAACAGATACCATGGTTGCTATGGAATCCCTAAAAAGCACCTATTCAGAATATCCAATGCTTATCGAGAATACCCAGCAGATAATGGATGACTGTCGTATTGATTTTAATCTAGCAAACAACGCTCCAAAGAATCAAAAATCATACACAAACTCTGAAGCATTGGATTTTAGATTGTTGCGAAGATTGGCTTATAGAGGTTTAGGCTACCGTTACAAAAGAATAGGGAAACGTGTTTTTGATAGAGTAGAAAAAGAATTAAATATCATCAAAGAAAAGAATTTTGTATCCTATTTTTTAATCAATTGGAAAATTCTAAAATATGCTCGTAGCAAAGGGTATTATTATGTTGGACGGGGAAGTGGTGCTAATAGCATCATTGCATATGTGCTTCGAATTACAGATGTAGACCCTATAGAATTGGATTTGTATTTTGAACGTTTTATCAATTTACACAGAACAAACCCACCCGATTTTGATCTTGATTTCTCTTGGAGAGATCGAGATGATAT
>JBELDQ010000189.1:0-4121 GCA_042094215.1 Polaribacter sp.
TCAATGACACGTTCGTCCATTAAAAACTCATCTAAATACGTTCGAACATCTTTAACATCTGTGCTTTCTGGTGATCCTAAATTGATTAATAAAACTCCTTTCATTTATTGTCTCTTAATACGTTTGTATTGTGCTACTGAGCGTTCTCAGTTTGCTGTGTTTTTTTTAATTGATTTGTAGCCTCATACAATGCTATGGATAAACTGTGAATGACATTCATAGATGAATTTCTACCATACATGGGTATGGCCACTGTTTTATCTACGGCATGTATATTTTCTATGCCATTGCGTTCACTTCCAAGTAGCAATACTATTTTTTTGCAGGCTTTGAAGTTGAATTCTTGTATGTGGGTACTTTGGTCTGTTATTTCTATTCCAATAATGGTGTTTCCTTCTGCCTTTAATTGCGCAATCGTTTCGTTGAAATCCGTATATCTTTCGTGAGTTATTTGAGTCAACGTGTTTCTAGCTGTTTTCTTTACAATTCGATTCTCAATGGTTGGAGAGGTCTCGTGAAGGTATATTTTTGCGACGCCAAAACTTTCAGAAATTCGAAAACACATCCCAATATTTTCTGGAGTACGAATCGCGTCGCAGACAATAGTAATTGGAAATTGCTGTTGTTGGTTTTCTATTTCTGTATGCTGTAATTGTTTCAAAGCGTATTCGTTTAGCTTGTTTTGTATTTCTCTTTACTAGTCTACCTTCTTTTTTAACCTCTATTTTATTGGTTTTCTTGCAGGCTTGTCAGATATTTCTTTGGGGTGATCCCAAACTTCTTTTTAAAGGCCGCAATAAAATGACTGGAAGTGCTGTATCCAATTTTTAAACCAACTTCGTTTACATTGTGCTGATTGCTTTCTAGCAGTCTCCTCGCGTGTTCCATTTTATAATCAAAAAGAAAGCTGTAGACCGTATCTCCGTAGATTTGTTTAAATCCTTCTTTTAGTTTTTTTAAGGTCAAGCCAATTTCATTTGCCAATTCCTGCAGGCTAGGGGGCTCTGACATTCTAGAGATAATAATGTCTTTTGCTTTTCTAATTTTTAATACATTCTGCTCGTCAACCAGAAAAGGACAAAATTCAATATTTGATGCTTCATCGTTTTGAAAGTGTAAGCTGAGTAACTCGTAAATCTTTCCTTTTATATACAGGTCTTTTACATTGCTTTTAGCACTCGAGTTAATGATTTGTTGGAGCACCATCAAAACTGCAGGCTTTATTTCGTCTTCATTGTAGTATTTTCTGTTGATGTTTTCATCGCTTAGAAAATGGATGTGATGTGCTTCTCTAGAAAACAGCGAGTGAAATTTTTCAATAGAAATGAGTAATGAAATTAACGTTGTTTTCGGAATTATTTCTAGGTTGATTGGAAGTTTTTGCTGCGGATTGTACAATAAAATAGCGTGTTGATCTTTCACATCAAAAACATAGCTTCCTTCATTGAAAAGAAACTTTGAGTTCCCTCGCAAACAAAAATGCAATTGGATAAATGTACTGTCGATGTCTCTTTCAAAGCGCTGAATATCATTGCTTTCATTTTCAAAATGAAGCAGGTGAAACTGATTTCCTAGGTTAAATTCGTTGAAAGAACTTTCTGCGATACTTTTTGACATGACAAAATTTTTAATACACTGATTTTTTATTTAGAATGATTCTATATAAAATCATTCGCATGACCTTGTTTTACTGCAAAAATACGTATTTTTACAACTTTAAGGAAGTTTTATGAGGTAAAAATCATCAAGCGACATTAATAGTTCTTTTAGCGATACTTTTGTTGAGGTTAAGTTTTTATTTTTGCATCAGGATTGAAGAATACTACATGAATAATAATATACAGCAGGCAAATTTATACAACATTAGTGTTAGTTATAAAAAAGCTGAAGAAGCCGTGAGAGGGAAGTTTTCTCTGACAAAAGAGGCTCAAGTGCAATTGTTAAAAGAAGCAAAAGAAAATGGTATTGACGGCATTTTTGTTTTGTCTACTTGTAATCGAACTGAGGTTACAGGTTTTTCAGATTGTCCTTTTAAACTGATAGAACTTCTTTGTAAATACTCAAACGGTACCGTTGATGAATTCTCTAGATTTTCTGTTATCACCAAAAATGAAGATGCCATAACGCATTTGTTTCGTATTGGAACAGGTTTGGATTCTCAGATTTTAGGAGATTACGAAATTGTGGGGCAGTTAAGACAGGCTTTTAAACAAGCAAAGAAAATAGGGACAACGAACGCATATTTTGAACGTTTGCTAAATCATGTAATGCAAGCCAGTAAGCGTGTTAAAAATGAAACTCGTTTGAGTTCAGGTACAACATCAGTCTCTTATGCTGCTGTGCAATACATCATTCGCAATTTAGCGCAATACAATACGAAAAACATGCTGGTATTTGGCTTAGGTAAAATGGGGAAGCATACCTGTAAGAATCTAGCCGAATATACCACGAATAGAACTGTTTCTCTCATTAATCGAACGGAAGAAAAAGCAGTTGCTTTTGTGAAAGAACATCCTTCCATTAGAAAAGCGAATATTGAAAATTTAGAAGAAGAAGTTGGTAGCAGTGATGTGCTTATTGTTTCTACAGGCTCAGATTCACCAACAATAACACCAGCGCACGTTCCTCACGATAAAGATATTTTAATTTTAGATCTTTCTATGCCGGCAAATGTTGCTACAGAGGTGAAAGACATGAGTAATGTTACTCTCGTAGGACTTGATGAATTGTCGAAGGTGACAGATGAAACCTTGGCTATTAGAGAGAAAGAAGTGCCCATGGCACAAGAGATTATTGATGTCTATAAAGATGAATTTAACGAGTGGTTAAGTCACAGAAGATTAACGCCTGCAATTAATGCGTTAAAACAATCTTTAGAGGTAATTCAAAAAGATGAAATCGCTTTTCATAAAAAGAAAATAAAAGATTTTGATGAGGAACATGCAGAAATCATTACATCAAGATTTATTCAAAAAATAACAACTCAGTTTGTAAAGCATCTAAAAGATGAAGAAACATCTGTACCTCAGAGTATAGAAGTGGTTCATAAAATGTTTGGGACAGATATATAAGCACTATGCAGAAGATTATTAGGATAGGAACAAGAGATAGTAAGTTGGCCCTTTGGCAAGCCGAAACTGTTCAACAACAATTAGAGTATTTAGGACATGCCACGGAAATTGTTCCGGTGAAATCTACAGGAGATCTGGTGCTAGACACCCCGTTGTATGAAATGGGTATCACAGGAATATTTACCAAAAACCTAGACGTCGCATTGCTAAATGGAGAAATTGACATCGCTGTTCATTCGTTGAAAGATGTGCCAACAATGCTGCCTACAGGAATTGTGCAGGCAGCTGTCTTAAAAAGAGGGAACTCGAATGACATGTTGGTCTTAAAAAATAATGAGGAGTTCATGGCACAAGAAGAGGCCATCGTAGCCACTGGCTCTCTTAGGAGAAAGGCACAATGGTTGCACAGATTTCCTACACATACCGTTGTCGATATTCGAGGAAATGTCATTACGCGTTTAGAGAAGGTCGAGAAGAACGATTGGAATGCCGCTATTTTTGCAGCAGCAGGTTTGGAACGTTTAAAAATTAAACCGGCAAGTGCGTTCAGTTTAGATTGGATGATTCCGGCTCCTGCACAAGGTGTCGTTTCTATTGCAGCTTTGTCAGATGATGAAGATTTGCTGACTGTTCTAAAGGAATTGAATCATGAAGAGACAGCAATGTTGGCTAAAATTGAGCGTGACTTTTTGAACCTATTAGAAGGAGGATGTACTGCGCCAATAGGAGCATTGACGTATGTAAAAGAAGATGAAGTGCATTTTAAAGGTGTGCTATTAAGTGCCGATGGAACCAAAAGGGTAGATGTAACTGCAAAGGAAAAAGTAGGGAGACATAACTATCTCGCCAAAGAATGTGCTGATTTTGTATTGAACAGAGGAGGTAAAGAAATTATGGCCGACTTAAAAGGAGGCAATCAAAAAGAATTTACTGTTTTTTCTACAAAGAAATTATCTGAAATTCAAAAGCGTGCCATGGATGAAACTATTGGAGTAGAGGATAGTGATTTTATCAAGATTCGATTCAATAGAATTGCTCCAAAAGTAGTGA
>JBELDQ010000190.1:0-4071 GCA_042094215.1 Polaribacter sp.
CACCTTTGGAGGTGCTTTTTCAAATCATATTGTTGCGGTGGCTGTTGCAGGAAAACGCGCGGGATTCAAAACCATTGGTGTGATTCGAGGAGAAGAACTTGGTGTAGATCTGGCTAAGACCATTGCAACCAATGCTACCTTGAGAGAAGCACATGCCAATGGAATGCAATTTCATTGGGTCAGCAGAACGGCGTATCGTACCAAAAACACACCATCCTTTATTGCCTCTTTAGAAACACTATTTGGAGATTTTTATCTCATTCCAGAAGGAGGAACCAACCCCCTGGCAGTGCGGGGATGTGAAGAAATTTTAACATCAGAAGATACTGGGTTTAACTATGTTTGTGCTGCAGTAGGAACAGGAGGCACCATTGCCGGATTGATAAATGCTGCACAGAATGACCAAAAAGTACTGGGTTTTCCCGCACTAAAAGGGACATTCATAAGAAACGAAATTACCCCTTTTGTTGTAAGTTCTAAGAAATGGGATTTGATACACGACTATCATTTTGGAGGCTATGCGAAGTACAACGAAGCCTTGATCTCTTTTATAAATGCTTTTAAAGAAGAAACAAGCATACAGTTAGATCCTATTTATACAGGAAAAATGCTCTTCGGTATTGTTGATTTGATTAAAAAGAACTATTTTTCAGAAAATACGCGTGTTTTAGCTATTCACACTGGCGGACTTCAAGGAATTGATGGTTTTAATCGTATGTTGGCTAAAAAGAATCAAAAATTGATCAACCTTTCATGAAATTACAATCCTACATCCTTATTGCATTGTTGTCTCTTTTTATTGTGAGTTGTGGCGCAAAAAAAACGGTGGTTGCAACATCAAAGAAGACATCAAAGAAAGCATCAAAGAAAACAAAAGTAGTTTCAAAGTTGCCATCGGTACAGCAAAAAGAACATGTTAAAAAGCTGGTTAAAAAGAATGCAAACCTCAATAAATACACCTTAAGCTATATTAAAAAATACGCTCCTTTAGCTGTTATTAAAATGCATGAATATAAGATTCCTGCAAGCATTACCTTGGCGCAAGGAATACTTGAATCGGGTAATGGAAGAAGCACCTTGGCGTCAAAGTCTAACAATCACTTTGGCATCAAATGTCATAGAGGATGGAGGGGCGAACGGGTGTACCACGATGATGATAAAAAAGACGATTGCTTTAGAAAGTATCCCTATGTAGAACAGTCGTACAACGATCATTCTCAATTTTTAACAGGAAGAAATCGATATGCTTTTCTATTTAAATTAAGAAGAAATGATTACAAAGGGTGGGCGAAAGGGTTGAAGAAAGCAGGATATGCAACCGATAAAAAATATCCAAAGAAACTTATTAGAATCATTGAAACCTATCAATTGTATGTGTTTGATAAGGTAAAAAAGAAGGATCTAAAGAACTACAAAAAAATAAAAAGAAAGGAAATTGTTGTTGCAAAAACAAAAAAGTCGTCGAAATCTACTGCAAAGTTGGGGTCATTTTACATTGTTAAAAAAGGAGACACCTTGTATTCAATTTCAAGAAAAACAAACCTTCCTGTGAATGAATTGAAAAAACTGAATAACCTCAAGTCCAATATCATTAGCATAGGGCAGCGCTTGCAACTAAACTAATACATCATGAAAATTATAAAAGCCATAAACGGTCATCATCCACACATACCTAAGGGGTGTTTTATAGCAGAAAATGCAACTATTGTAGGGCAGGTAACCATGGGAGAAGATTGCAGTGTTTGGTACAATGCTGTCATTCGTGGAGATGTGCATTTTATAAAAATGGGAGCTAAAGTAAATGTACAAGATGGCGCTGTAATTCATGCGACCTATCAAAAATCACCAACAACTATTGGCAATAATGTTTCTATTGGTCACAATGCCATTGTACATGGATGCACTATTCATGATGATGTGTTAATTGGCATGGGAAGCATTGTTATGGACGATTGTGTTGTAGAAAGCAATTCCATCATAGCCGCGGGTGCTGTGGTTACAAAAAACACACATATAAAAAGTGGTAGTGTGTATGCTGGAGTGCCTGCGAGAAAGGTAAAAGACATTTCTAAAGAATTAATTACAGACGAAATACATCGCATCGCAGAAAAGTATGTGACTTATGCTTCTTGGGTAAAAGAGTAAAAAGTCCGTTACACTGGGCATCGTATGCGCATATACGCGCAAAACTCAATAGAAATTTCTACTGAGTTTTAGATGGTCAAGTAATGAAAACAACATTCATTATTTACCTACGTACATGCTTTAATCGCTTTGCTAATTTCATTTTTTTTGCTTTTTTTATGTTGTGCTTGGCAACCCGCATTCGGCGAAGCTGTAACTTCTTGTAGCGTGTAAATTGTGCTTCAGTCAAGATGGTTTTCATGCCTTTTCGCATAGCAATCATATGGTCTAAGGCATGGCTCTTTGCTTCGAAACTATTGGCAAGGCGTCTTCTTTTCATCTTTCTTGCCTGCTGCTTATTTAAATGGCCCTTGACAATTTCTCTTTGTACTTTTCTCCTGAAATCTGCTACATCTTTGCTTTCCTTTCTCAGTGTAATGCGTTTTTCTTGTTGCTGCAACCGCATTTTTCTTGCTTTCAATTGTCGAGTCATTCTTTTGGTTGATAGCTCTTTCATGAGCGCTTTGACTCTTTTCGCTTGACGCTGATTCAAGTCTAATTGTAAGGTTAATTTTTTTACAGCAAGGGTTCTGCGTTGCTCCAATTTTACTGAATTTACTCGATGTAGTTGTTTTCTTTTTTGTGAAAACCCTGCAGTGGCCGTTAGTAGAAATGCTACTAGAAATAATATGTTTTTCATCTTTTTAAATTTAAATTGTTATTTCGTCTGCTTGTTTGACATTAGATATATCAAAAGGTTTAACTTTGAGTGTTCTTTTAATATTTCTTTAACAATTATAATCGCAGTATATATGAAAAAATTAGTGTTGTTTTTCTTGTTGATTTCTTCGGTCATTATCAATGCGCAAGAGTCTGTAGACGTAAATCTAACGAGTCCAAATGCAACGATATATACCCATCTCTATTTTTTACAGTCAGACTCATACGAGCCAGCAAAAGCAGCCAAAGTCATTGCACCGAATACATCGAAGGATGCGGAGAAAGCAGCGTTGATGTTAAAACAACTATTAGATGGAAAAGGACTACTCGTTGATTTCAATACTATTTCTAAGGACCCTAATTATAAAGACACCATAGCGAATACCAATCTTCACAAATATGTCTTGTTTCCTGTGAAAATGCCACTAATTTCCGTTGAGAAAATAGGTGCGAATTGGTATTATTCTGCAGAAACCATGCGCAATTTAGAGCAGCTATACAATGATGTGTTTCCGTGGTATGTGTTAAAGATAGCATCACTAATCCCGAGTGTAGGACATCAAAAAATACTTGATATTGAGGTTTGGAAATTGATAGGATTACTCATGTTATTAGGTTTGAGTTATGTGCTGCATATGGTCTCCAAAAGGCTGATCTATATCATATTGCGCAAGATTCATAGGGGTGTTGTAAAGACTAGTGGAACAGAAATAGCCGCGGTGTTGAAGAAACTAGCGCATCCTATTAGTTTTCTAATTGCTTTGAGCTTTATAGCGAATCTATTTCCTTCTTTGCTATTTGGGTTGACTATAAATCATTGGTTTTTATTGAGCTTAGAAATTGCAGCAACTGTTTTTTGGATCTATGTATTCTTAAAATTCGTCAAAGTAATTATGTATGTCTATGCAGAGATTACCTCGAAAACACATGGGAAATTAGACGATCAATTGGTGCCGATACTGAACAATTTTTTAACAGGTATTGTGCTATTCGTTGGTATTTTAAAAATGCTCACCTTATTTGGAATTGATGCAACAACTGTGATAGCTGGAGCTTCAATTGGTGGTTTGGCAGTTGCATTGGCATCCCAAGACACGGTAAAAAACCTGATTGGGACCTTTATGATTTTCTTGGATAAACCTTTTCATATAGGTGATTGGATTGAGGCAGGTGAAGTGGTTGGGTCCGTAGAAGAAGTGGGTTTTCGTTCGTCTCGAATTAGAGCAG
>JBELDQ010000191.1:0-4063 GCA_042094215.1 Polaribacter sp.
GGCTTTGGAGACAATGTATTTAGAGATTGGCGATTTCATCAAGATGGCAGTACAAATGACGATTTTCCATTGAACAACGAGAATTACAGCGGTACTATTTTAGTTGCGGGTGATAATTTTGGATGTGGCTCGAGTAGAGAACACGCCGCATGGGCATTGGTTGGATATGGTTTTAAAGTAATTGTAAGTAGTTTTTTTGCCGACATATTTAAAGGAAATGCTTTAAATAATGGATTGCTCCCGGTACAAGTTTCTGAAGAATACTTAAAGAAACTGCTAGCACACATTCAAGAAAACCCTACTTCTAAAGTTGTGGTAAATCTAGAACAACAATTCATAGAAACAAGTATTGGAGCTGCTTCTTTTGATATTGATGCCTACAAAAAAACATGCCTCTTGAATGGCTATGATGATATCGATTATCTCATTAGCAAAAGAGCGCAAATAAGAGCATTTGAAGCTCAAAATTAAAACAAAATAATGCGTTAGCGTATTGAAATTTGCTCTTATTGATCTGAGAAAAAAACAGAGCAAGTAGCAAAATCATTGAGGAAACGCCCAAAAAGAAGACATATGAAATATACGATAGCTGTATTACCAGGAGACGGAATTGGACCTGAAGTCATTGAACAAGCAAAAAAGGCATTAAATGCTATTGCCGATGTGTACGAACATACATTTATTTACAAAGAAGCCTTGATGGGAGCATGTGCTATTGACGCCACAGGAAACCCATTGCCAACCGAAACCCTAAGCATTTGCAAAAAATCTGATGCCATTCTATTTGGAGCTATAGGCCATCCAAAATATGACAATGACCCAACGGCAAAAGTGAGACCAGAACAAGGATTGTTGAAGCTGCGCAAAGAGCTTGGCTTATTCTGTAACATAAGGCCCGTTAAAGCCTATGACAAATTAATTAAGAACTCTCCTTTGAAAAAAGAAATTATTGAAGGCACAGATGTTTCTATTTATAGAGAATTAACGGGAGGAATTTACTTTGGAAATAAAAAACTAAGTAAAGACGGCACCGTGGCTTTTGATGACTGCTCTTACAGTGTTGAAGAGATAGAACGCATTGCTCACTTGGCATTTAAAGAAGCACAAACACGCAGAAAAAAAGTAACCTTGGTAGACAAAGCCAATGTATTGGAAACATCTCGTTTGTGGAGAAAAACAGTCACAGCTCTTGCAGATCAATATCCAGATGTTACATTGGAATATTTATTTGTAGACAACGCCGCGATGCAATTGATCTTAAACCCGAAACAATTTGATGTGATCTTAACAGAAAATCTATTTGGAGACATTATTAGTGACGAGGCTAGTGTTATTGGAGGATCTATTGGACTACTTGCTTCTGCTTCGATAGGAAAAGAGAATGCACTATTTGAACCTATTCACGGATCTTTTCCACAAGCAACAGGGAAAAATATTGCCAACCCTTTGGCGTCTATTTTATCAGCTGCCATGCTATTACAGCACATAGGACTTCACAAAGAAGCAAGTGCTATTGAAAGCGCAGTAGAAAAATCATTATCCTTAGAAATTACCACAGAAGATATTAATAAAAATCAAGCATTCTCTACTTCTAAAGTAGGAGATTTCATTGCAGACTATATCGAAAACCAAGAAGACAGTGCGATCAATTTTAAGAACATTCATATGGGACAAAGCACCATTATATGAGAAATCTATACTACTTAAAAAATACATGAAGAAGGGAGGATATACCTCCCTTTTTGTGTTTAATTACGACTGCTCTATTTCTTTTTTCAACGCGACAACATCACCTAACATTTTCATTTCTTTTTGTATACCTTTTCTCATAAATATATATATAAACGCAATAATTATTAAAAAAGAAACATCCATTAAAATCATTTGCCCTAGGCTAAAATAGAGACTAAATTCTGGACTAATCAAATAAAAACCGACGATATACAAGACGAAAATAATGTGTGTAAGTGCTCCGTGAACTTTTTCTCTGAATGCATAAAATGCAAGCGTTGCTTTTGTTGATTTTAAGGCGGTATCTAAATTATTTATTTTTGCAGACCTCAAAGCACTTCCTATTTCAATAGCAACTCTCAATGCAAGGCCAATTGTCATGAAACCAATACCAATTCTACTCATGATTTCTTGGACCGGTGCTATAAAATAGAAAAACGAGACAAGTCCAATAATCGTCACTGTTAAAATGAGGACAGTCCAATAATGAAAAGACAATCCTTTTTTATTTTTATTTTCAATTTCTGCAACGAGTTGTTGAAAATTAGGACGCTCAACATTTCGCTCTTTTATCTGAGCTTGCCATGCGTTTTGTAAATCTGAAAATTCGCTATTCATTGCTTAGTATTTTTTTTAATCTCTTTTTTATTCTGTGGATTTTCACTCTTGTATTTACTGGGTTTATCCCAATAACATCCGAAATATCTTCATAATCTTGCCCTTCCAAAACCATCATAATAATCAACCTATCCAATTCCTTTAATTGACCAATGGCTCTATGTAAATCTGAAATCAAAGCTTCTTGATGCTCTTTACTTTCAGCTTTCACATCGAATTCTTGCTCTGAAATAGGCACTGTTCTTTTCTGCTTTTCTTTTCTGATAAACTCGAGACATTTATTTACTGTTATTCTATAAATCCATGTTTTATGAGAGGAATCTTCTCGAAATGTCTCTAATTTTTTCCAAATAATGATGAAAACCTCTTGAGCCAAATCACTGGCAATATCTTGATCCCCTTTGACAAAACCAAGGCACATTTGATGTACCATAGCATAATATTGCTTGTGCAGTGACTCAAAAATATTTTTACTCATCCTCTAAAAAAGCAGTTAATTTATTATAAAACCATGTTGGTTGATCAAACATAATAAAATGTTTACTATTCGTTGCTATCTCAATAGTTTTGTTCGATAAGTTTGCATATTGCTTCTCAAAATTTTCTCTTATTACTGCTGCAGTCGGAAAAGAAGCGCCAAGAATCAATGTTTTTGTTTTAATAGCACTCAAAGCATCTCTTAAATCTAACTTTAACAAGTCTGTATACCCATAGACATACGTTTTCCGATCTGCTTCTTGCATCCAATTTGCCAATACAGATACTTTCTCTTTTTGGGAGGTCATACCACGAGCCATATTCATAGCCATTCCCTTAAATTGTATATCATCCATGCCTAGCATTCTGTTATTATAAGCACTTTCATATTGCAAATTACTTGCTGCAACACCAGGCATCATAACCTCACGTATACAGGGCAATGCATCTACGAGTACCATTTTCTTAACTCTTTCTGGAAACCTTGCTGCAATATCAACAGCTAAATTCCCTCCCATGCTGTGTCCAATAATTTGAAACTTTTTTAAATTATTTTCTAAAATATAATTAAATATATCCTCTTTTACTGTTTTATACCACGGCATTTGTATTGGAGCAACCCCATCAAAACCTGCATAAGAAAAAAGATGACTTTCGCTTTTCGTTTTGAGGTTTTTTAGAGTGGGTCCCCAAACAGAACCAGGTGTTATAAAACCCGGTAAAAACAATATTGGATTTCCTTTACCAATAACCTCTACTCGAATCGCTTTTTCTTGACTAAAATTACTATTCACTGCAAAAAACAGTACTACTACTAAAATACGTTTTATCATTTTATTTTGGTTTATTTTTAGCTTTGATGCAGCAATTTATCAATTGTTACACCTTGCTTATAAAATGATGAATTTTATTACTTTGGAAACTTCTCTCGTATCTCATCCAAACTTAAATTATGCATACTACCCACATGTGTGTGTTTTCTTGATGCATCTGGCTCATAAGTACCGTTTTCAACCTTAGATCCAATAATTCTATAAGCATCCCTGTAAGTCATTCCACTTTGCACTAAGGTATTCATATTGTCTACAGTAAATAAGAATTTATATTTCTCATCCTTGAGGTTTACCTCTTTAATAATGATTTGCTTAATTGCAAAATTAAAAATCTCCAAAATACTTTTCACCTCTTCAAAAGCAGTAATCATATGCTCTTTTAGCAACTGAACATCTCTATGATA
>JBELDQ010000192.1:0-4040 GCA_042094215.1 Polaribacter sp.
GGAAGAAAAGGCAGAGTAAGTTCAACCCTATTTTATAGAAAAGTCCGTTTGTAAAAAACGGACTTTTTTTGTGCTCTTACCTGAGTGAATTCAGCAATAAAAAACATAGTGATACAACACGTATGTCACTTTACATTGATAGATAAAAGAAAAGACTGGGTAATTTTCTATTTAGGAGCCATCAATTCGAAAGACTCTATACATGCTTTCAAAAACACATTACAAACTTCCTAAACACTACTTCATCAAGTCAAACAACACGATGTGTTACAGCAGTAATGTTACTCTAACACTTTAATAAAATCTTCAAAAGCTACATAGTAGGGCTGGTCTTTAAACACAGGGTTGTCTACGCTCTGTGCATTTGCAATACCAACTCCCGCAAACCACACATGAGCATTTTGCTTTTTAGCGTGTTCTTTGAATGTTTCCATCCATAACACATCATAGTCTTCTGGAGTTTGAATATTATTGGAGGTCTTTACGAGTACAAAAATGGTAGGCGCTCCTTTTTTAAACAGGACAAACTGTGGGTGTTTTTTTAACTCGCTATTAATGGCCACAAACTCATAGCCCATTTCTTGTAGTTTTTTACCTACAATATTCATTCCCAAATTATGCAATTCTTGCGGCGTTAAAACGTGCATTACTTCTTCTTTTTGTTGTGTTTGTTGTAGTTTTTATCACCACGTGTTTTAGGCTTCTTGTACTTTTTTGCAATTTCTCTTCTATACGAACCTCCTTGGTTGGTTTTGCTATTTTTTTCGCTTTTTTCATGAAAGGCAGGCCCTGGAACATATTCTAATTTTGTTCTATTCTTAGACTGCTCTCTATCTTCTCTTGGTCTTTCATCTTCGGTGAGCACCTCTGAAATCTCCACAACATCAGGCAGCGGAACTTTTGTTATTTCCATCCCCATCAAGGCTTCAATAGTTGCTTTGAACTCCTGTTCTTTTGGTGTTGAAAACAACAAGGTATTCCCCTCTTTTTCGGCTCTACCAGTTCTTCCTATTCGATGCATGTAGTTCTCGGGAAAGTTGGGCGTATCAAAATTAATTACATGGGTTACATCGCTAAAATCCAATCCACGAGCCATCACATCTGTAGCCACCAATATTCTGTTCATTCCTTCATCAAACTGACGAATGGAGCGTATTCTATAATTCTGTGTTTTATTTGAGTGAATCAAACACATTTCATCTTCAAAAGAGGCATCCATAGAACTAAACAACAAATCTGCAGTACGCTTAAACCCAACAAAAATCATCACTTTTTTAAACGTGTCTTTGTCTTTTAGCAAGTGGTTTAACAAATTTACTTTGGTAAAGAAATTTGGCACATCGTAACATTGCTGTGCAATGTTATCTAAGGGGGTTCCACTTACTGCAATCGATACCTTTTGAGGTGCTTTAAAAAAGTCTGTAATTAAGGCATCTACATCATCGGTCATGGTTGCAGAAAACATGATGTTTTGCCTTCTTTCTGGTAAAATATCAAAGATGTTTAATAGCTGAAATCGAAATCCTAAATCGAGCATCACATCTACTTCATCGATGACAAGCTTCTGAATAGTTTTTAGATTTAGTGCTTTGCTCAAAGCCAAATCATACAATCTTCCTGGCGTGGCAACAATAACATCCGTTCCTTGTGCGATGGCTCTTTTTTGCGTGTTAATGTTGGTACCTCCATACACCCCTTCAACACGAAGTGTCATGTATTTTGCCAATTTTTCAATCTCCTCAACCACCTGCAATACAAGTTCACGGGTTGGCACAAGCACCAATACCCTTGGGTGCTGCTGCTCGGAATACTTCAAATCTCTTAAAATAGGGAGCATGTAGGCAAGGGTTTTTCCAGTACCCGTTTGCGCAATCCCAACCACATCTTTACCTGATCTGACAACAGAAAAAGAGGCTGTTTGAATGGGTGTTGGATGTACAAATCCTAAATCTTCTATCGCATTAAAAAGTTGCTTGGATATATTTAAATCCTCGAAAGTAGTCTGCATTGCATGTCTTTTAAAATGCAAAGATACACTTTTAATAAAGTGGGCCCTCTAAAATACGGTTTAAAGAAGGTTTGTTGTGTGAATAGAGGTTGAGCCCAAAAATAGTGACAATGGAAGCTCTAACAACTAGGGATACCATAAAAAAAAGACCATCCTATTGGATGGCCTTTTTTTTTAAAAGTACTGCACTATTAAAACTGATATCTCAGCAACAATTCTAACGAACCATTGTTACTCACTTGGTTAATTTTAGAAGTGGTAAAATCATAGGCCGCTCCAAAACGAACATTGTTTACAATATCAAATAAGGTAAATACAGAATAGAGTTCGTCGACTCTGTAGTTCATACCTACTTGCATTTTACTATACGCTAGCGTAGCATTGATATCTGTTGATGAAGGTGCTCCTTGCGTACTTCTATACATAATAGCAGGCGTTAATTGTACATTTTCTGACAGTTTAAAGTGGTACCCTGCTCCGTAATACATGTGCAGGTTGTCTACTGCTGCTCTTGGTGCATTGCCTTGTTTTACATAACGCTTTCCATTTAAAAAGTTAGGTGTAGAAATACTAATGTAGTAATCTTTATGAGTCACATACAATCCTGCTCCAAATTGCGCATTGAAAAAGTTCTGGTTCTCGGTAAACAAAGGGTCATTCACTGCACCAGTTTTGGTCAGGTCTATGTTCACAAAAGAACCTCCTGTCTTAATTCCAAAATACAAATCATGGCTTTCTGAGAGTTGCAACTTGTAAGAAACATCTACGGTAATGTCTGTTTCTTGCAAGACAAACACCTGGTCTCTTACAATAGAAACTCCCAATCCCAAGCCTTTGTTTAAAGGCTTGGTAAAGTTGAGTACTTGTGTATTTGGTGCATCGCTAAGGCCAATCCATTGACTTCTATAGCCAATGCTCAGCGATTTCATATCATTACTTCCTGCTGTTGCAGGGTTGATCACATTCATATTGAAGTTGTACAGCGTAAAGTTCGGGTCTTGCTGTGCACTTCCTTTTTGCACAATACCAATGGTCATAAGTATTGCTAGGGTGATTATTTTTTTCATCTGTTGTATCTGTGTGTGTTTTAAAATCATGTCTTGCATTAATAGTTGATGAACATCCATCCTTTTACCGGTGGTACACCTGGCGAATTAAACTCTACCGTATAGATATAAGATCCTACAGGTAGTTTTACTCCGGTTCCTCCTCTATTAGAAATCCCTTCAAAAGAGTTGTTGTACCCTTTCATTTCGAAGACAACTTGTCCTGAGCGATTAAAAATACGTACGACACTATTTGGGTACTTTTCAATATCATGAATTACCCAAGCATCATTGATCCCATCTCCATTTGGAGAAAATCCGTCTTTTTCTTTTACAAGAACTACATTTCCTTTGGCATCTGGAACTACTGTTAAGACTCCATTATTGGTGGTAATCATATAGTTCGAATCAGTTCCTGAGGTCAATTCAATTGTGTAGTCCCCTACAGCAGATTGATTGCTTGCACTTGTACTTGCCATTGGCGCACTGTCTAAAACAGACACCGTATCTCCATTCATAAAACCACTATAGCTCATGCTCAATGATGGGTTTGCTTCACCAATCATTTTTGTTTGATTATCAGCAGTTACGGTTAGCATTGCCTTGGTAATGCTAAAATCTGCATTTTCAACACTAATAGTGTAGTTTGCATCGGTTACTGTTGGTGTAATAACATAACTTCCTACATCTTCTCCTGCTGCTCTTTCAATGCTAAATGCCTCTAGCGCTGCTGTTGTGTCTCCATTTACCAATCCTGTTACTGTATACGTTAATGCAGGTTCTGTTGCACCATATACTTTGGTTTGATTTGCATTGGCTGCAACTGCTAATGCTGCTTTGGTAATGCTAAAGTCTGCAGTTTCAATTGTTACTTCGTAATTTGCATCACTTGCCACTGGGGTAATGGTGTAGCTACCTACAGCCTCTCCGGCAGTCCTTGCCATGCTCAACGCTTCTAGATCTGTTGCTACATCTCCGTTCATTAA
>JBELDQ010000193.1:0-3952 GCA_042094215.1 Polaribacter sp.
CCGCAGCATTTGAGATCAATAGGTTTTTGATACCTAAGGCATGCATTGTTCGAATACCATAGGTTACTTCCCATAAACTGTAGCCTTCGTACACATGAAAACGTCCCGCCATCACCACAATTTTTTTCCCAGAGATGCTTCCGTAAATTAATTTACCTGAATGAAACTCAACTGTGGCTTCTGGAAAATTAGGAATGTCTGAATAGGCAATCTCTTTTTCAATGGCTATTTCATCGACGAGCTTTCCTAAGCCAGTGCCCAGCACAATTCCAATTGATGGGGCAGAAATTCCGTTTGCTTTTAGGTATGCTACTGTTTCTTCTAGTTGTTGTTTTTTCATATTTATTCGGTAGTTGTTGTGCACAATGTATTTAGGTTTCTGTTATTTGTCCTTGTTGTTTGTGCTACTTATTTCTTGAATTTTTAGATTATTTTTATAGAAATCTGAGGCAACTAAATCATCAAAAGTATCAATGTCATTCAAGGTTTCTAACAATCCAACAGTTGTTTGTTTTTCTTTTAACTGTGCTAAAGTTACCTCTAATAATCTAGATTGACTCCAGGGTTTGTTTTTAAAAATGATTTCGTGCATTTTGGTCATCCCTATAAGATAATATCCTCCGTCTTCTGCTGGGCCAAATACCACTTCTTTGGACTGTAAATTTTCAAATCCAGTATCGATATTTTCTTTGGTAATATCGGGTAAATCTGAACCTATCAATATGATTTTATTGAAGCCTTGCTCAAATCCATGTTGAAAAGCTCTTTGCATTCTGGCTCCTAAATCTGCTCCTTGTTGCACAAATTTTTGATCGCCTTGCCAACCTGCGGGCATGATAGTATCAGAGAAATAAATATGCCTGTCAACTGCAACTTTTTGAGAAGTTTTTTCCGTCAATGAGAGAAGTGCATCATAGATATGCAAGGCCGCTTGAGAGCCTATGGTTTTTGCGAGTCTCGTTTTTACCTTTCCGGCCACTTTGTTTTTGACAAAAACAATGAGTAGGTTTTTTTCTTTTGATTCATTATTTTCTCTTTGAGTAAAGCGCTGTGTCATTTGTTGTATTGCTGTGTTTTTTTAGCAAAGAGAATCCTCTTTGAATTGGTTTTCGTTTTGTTAGAGTGTGTTTTCTTAAGCTACAACTCCCTGACAACTGCTTCCTGCACCCGCTGTGCAACCATAGCAATGTTGGTTGATGATGATGTTTCTGTCTTGCAAGTGATCTTCATTGTATTGAGAAATGTGCTTGATCTTACTGTTTACTTTTAGGTTGAGCATTTGATTGAAATCACAATCGTACAGCCATCCATCCCAGCTTACAGAAATCGTGTTGGTACACATCACGTTTTCTACAGCAGCCGGATTGTAAGATTCTACCAGAGCATACATATAGTCTTCGTAGTTTTCTGAAGCGATTAGATAATCCAGAAATCGACTAATAGGAAGGTTTGTGATGGCAAATAAGCTATTGAATTCAATGGTAAAGTCGTCTTTTAAAGCTTTCTTAAAATCTTTTTCTAAGGCTCGTTGATCTCCGGGTAAAAAGGCTCCAGATGGGTTGTAGACTAGATCTAGTTTGAGTCCAGAATTTGGTATGCCATAGCCCACTTCATTCAGCATTTTTAAGGCTTGTATAGATTTGTCAAAAACACCGTTTCCTCGCTGTTTGTCTGTTTTTCCTCGCGTCCAATGGGGCATTGAAGAGACTACGTGTACTTTGTGTTTTTTAAAGAATTCTGGAAGGTCATAATATTTTTTATTGGCTCGTAAGATGGTGAGGTTAGAGCGAACAATAAAATCTTTGATTCCCGCTTTAGAGGCTTCTTCTACAAACTCTCTAAAATTTGGATTCATCTCTGGCGCTCCTCCTGTTAAATCTAAGGTATGTGCACCTGTTTTTTTAATGACATCTAGGCATTGTTGCATGGTGTCAAGCGTCATGATCTCCCTGCGGTCAGGTCCTGCATCTACATGGCAATGTGCGCAAACTTGGTTGCACATATAGCCCAAGTTGATTTGCAAGATCTCTAGTTTTTTTGGGCGTAGCGGAAACTGATTGGTTTCTTTTATTTTGTGCGCAAACGTAGGCAACTCGTCTTTAAAAATTCCCTGTGATAAAATATCGAGTTGACGTTGCGTATTGGCTAAGTCGTTATTTCTGGCTACCAGTGATTTTTTCATGTAAATCTGAATTGTTTTCAGTGTATATCTTTGCAATCGAGACTTTTTGGAATCTTTTGAAATTTTGAATCGACGCATGACTGCTTGTTGCTGCATTTTTCTTTAGTTCGAAAAAAGAAACAATTTCTTACATTTCTAATTTATTTACCTTGTTCATCATTTGAACTCCGTGTACCAAGGTTGCTCCACTTTTGATGGCGGCACCAACATGAATGGCTTCCATCATTTCTTCTTTGGTTACCCCACGCTCTAGTCCGTCTTTTGTATAGGCATCAATGCAATACGGACATTGTTCTGTGTGTGCTACAGCCAAAGCAATCAATGATTTTTCTCGGGCTGTGAGGGCGCCTTCTTCGAATACATTACTATAATAATCGAAGAATTTGTTTCCGAGGGTTTCATTCCATTCTGTAATTTTTCCAAATTTTCTTAAATCTGCTGGGTCGTAATATGTTTTTGACATTGTTTTATAGTGTTATTCTTAAAAGTTAAAGATACGATTTCCTAGGTGAATTACCCATTTATAGGAAGTGTCGCATCTTGATGTGTTACCAATTTTCTTGAGTATTGCGATGATGTATTAAGGAGTGTTTAATCGGTTATTTCCTCTCCCATTTTTAAATTGAATTTTTTTCTGAATCCATATACAATGAGATATAAAATGGGTGTGTCTATGGCTGCAATCCCTATTTTAAAAAGGACACCTCCAATGAGTAGCCCTGGGAATTTATCCCATGAAATAATATCGAAAGCACACAACAATACGAGTACGGTTAGGGTATCTATAAATTGTGAGGTAAACGTAGAAAAATTATTTCTGAGCCAAAGGTGTTTACCCTTGGTTAGTTTTTTCCAAAAGTGGTAGACTCTAATATCTATAAATTGTGCAAATAAATAGGCCATCATCGATGCGAATACAGCCAAAGGTGCCGCGCCAAAAACACGAGAGAATATTGTGTTATCTACCTGCGACCATTCAGTTGCCGGAACCTTTTGCGAGACATAAATGATTGCGAGCGAAAAGAAAGAAGCAAAAATACCCGCAATAACAACTTGGTTGGCTTTTTTCTGTCCATAAATTTCTGAGAGGATGTCTGTGATTAAGAAGGTGATTGGGTAGGGCAATAGACCAACAGAGATTTCAAATAATTTAACATCAAATAGGGTAATGTCAACAGGATACCAATAAAAGAATTTTTGAAATATGAGATTAGAGGTGACTAACGAGGCAATAAAGAGTCCAGCTAAGATCAAATAGATGAGTTGGGCCGAGGATTTTTGAGGGTTTGTCATGTAGCGAAGTTACTAAATTTGCGCATTATTTTTGACCTTTTTTATAAGTTTAGCCCTGATTGAAACGGCATCCTTTTTTGCTTTTGTTTTCTAGTTTATTCGATAAAAATAGGAAGGACACCAGCAAAAAAGATAAAGTTGAAAGCAGGAAATAGCTTCAAATAAAAATCGTTATTTTTGCTCCCGATTACACATTTAAACAAATCAACTAAATCAATTAAATCAACAGATTTTATGAAAGCATATATTTTTCCAGGTCAAGGAGCTCAGTTTACAGGAATGGGACTAGACTTGTATGAGAACTCTAAAGAAGCTCAAGACTTATTTGAGCAGGCAAACGAATTGTTAGGTTTTAGCATTACAGACATTATGTTTGAGGGTACTGCAGAGCAATTGAAACAGACCAAAGTAACACAGCCAGCTATCTTCTTACATTCGGTAATTTTAGCGAAGGTGTTAGGAGATGCTTTTCAGCCA
>JBELDQ010000194.1:0-3912 GCA_042094215.1 Polaribacter sp.
TATAAGATAGTTTTTAAGTTCTACAAGGTTTATTTGAATATAATTTAGAAAGAGAAAGGTGTTTTTAGTTCTATCACAAAACCTGCATTTGATGTTAATTCATAGGATTCTCTAGCACAAAGATCTAGCACAGAATCAGTGTCTATTTTGTAAGTTAAAATCTAATCTGTGGCTACTTTCATTTAATGATCAACATGAATTTATATAAAAAAGACCCAAACAATACATTTGAGTCTTTTCTAATGTTTTATAAAATGTTGTCTATTATTGTTTGATTAAGAACTCTGTTCTACGGTTTTTATAGTGTTGTTCTTTCGTACATTTCTTTGTTGCACAATCGTTGATAGGTCTCTTCTCTCCATAACCTGAGGTGGTTATTCTGTCTGATGAAATCCCTTTATCTACCAACCATTGTTTGGTTGACGCTGCTCTTCTAGCAGACAACCTCTCATTGTATGCAGCAGGTCCAAAACTATCTGTGTGTCCAACGATATCTAGTTCAATTACTGGGTATTTGTTTAATATCTCCACAATCTTGGCCAACTCTATTGCAGCATCTTTTCTAATTGCATGCTTGTTAAAATCAAAGTAAATATTCTCTAATTTTAAGAGCTCTTGCAAGTCTACTGGTGCCGGTGGTGGTGCTTTCTCTGTAAGGTAAATAGTAGTAGTGTTGGTGCCTTCAAATTTTAGTGAGGAAGCATATGGTTCATAATTCTCATTATTAACCTGTAAATTATACCCCTTCGAAGGATCTGCATCTAAAAGGGAAACTTGGTTATTAATTGCTGACAAAGTCCCCAAAATGCTGTTATTTTCATTTAACAATGTTACTGCTGTATTTCCTATTACCGCATTCCCCTTTTTCGATTTGATCATTACTGTCAAATCTTCCAATTTCGGTATCGATAATCCTGATAGCGCATAAATATCATCTGAACCTACATTGTCTTCTTTACGATTAGATGTTAAAAAACCGGTCCCGTTAGACACTTTATAAACCAATCCAAAATCATCAAAAGAAGAATTTACAGGAGCACTGAAAGTATAGATTCTCTTATTCGTACTTTTTAAATCTGTATAATACAAATCTAATCCACCCTGACCGTTTCTATAATCTGAAGAAAAGATCAAAACATTCTCTGGGGTGATAAACGGAAAGGTATCTCTACCTAAGGTATTAATTTGATCTCCTAAACTCTCTGGCGTCCCATAGGTATTGTCACTTATGGATACTCTATACAAATCAGACCCACCTTTTGATCCTGGCATGTCTGATGAAAAATACAAATAGTCTTCATCAGGACTCAAGGCTGGATGAGCGCAGTTGTATTGATTGCTATTAAACGGCAACTCTTCCACACCTACCCAACGTTTTCCGTTATACGTTGCTTTGTATATTTTTAGCAATACATTTTCTAAGGAATCTGTTTTAACTTTACGTCCTAATTGATTGTTTCTAGTAAAATACATGGTTTTACCATCTTTTGTGAAAACTGCGGAAGATTCATTGTAAAATCTATTGATGCGCCCTTTTAATTTAGAAACTTCTCCTGTGAGGGTATCTCCATCGATACGACTTTCGTATAAGTTCGTGTAGGCTTCATTATTCCAAATGGATTTGATTGAAAGAAACTTTTTTGTCTCCTTACTACTTGAATAAACAATCTTATCTTCTCCTAAATAAGAGACTTTGTAATCTGAATACGGAGAATTAATCTTTGAGTTTTTTAGAGCGATTGAAGAAACAGGAAGTTCCTCTGGACTTAAAAAAAGACGACTCGTAATAGCAGCATCTCTCTTCTCCTTTGGGTATTTCTGTAATAATTTAGCATATAAATTGTCTGCTTGTTCGTTATTCTTTTCGCTTCGTAGTACATTGATGTATCTGTAATACGTAGATAAGGAAACATTCTCTGTTCTTTTAAATAAGGAATCATAACTTACCTTAGCTAATGCATAATTAGACTGTAAATAGTAGGAATTCCCTAAGTTTTCAAATAGTTGTGTAGAACTATAACCATCTGCTACCAAATTTGTATAAAGTGCTATGGCATCTACATAAGACATGCTATTATACTTTGAATTTGCAATAGCGACTCTACCTTGCTGGCCATACATAAGTCCACTTACTAGTAGCAAACAAATTGTAATATATTTAAAATGTAATCTCATTTTTTTTAGTTTATTTTTTCCTTTTTTTCTAAAAGAATCTTGGTGATCTTACTCTATTACTTCTAAAGACTTCATAACGTAAAAAAACCTCATGAGAGCCTGAATTATAAGTTGATAAATTATTTGTATCAAAATCATACGCATACCCTAATAGCCAATTTCTATTGATTTGGAAACCTCCAAGAAAACTCACAGCTGCATCCAATCGATAAGATGCTCCTATCGTAAACTTATCGTAAATCTGAAAGTTTGAAGATAAATCTAATTGAAAAGGAGTTCCTGAAACAATCTTTGTTAAGATTGCTGGCTTAAATAATATATCTTGACTTATATTAAACACATGACCTGCTGTAAAATGATAATGCAAGCGTTCCTTTGAAATCGAACTTACAGAGGAATTTAAGCCTTTGTTGATATGACTAGTCTCTAATAAATTGGGAATCGAAAATCCTACGTAACTCTTATCTGAATACCAAAACATCCCAAAACCTATATTAGGAGAAACACGGTTGTTAATATTGCTCTGTGCCAATACATCACTTGGGTTAAATATATTTAACTGAGTGAAGTCTACATTTAGCATATGGGCACTCGCTCGCAATCCAAAAGCCAACTGGGAATCATAGGAGGTTTGTATGCTATAAGATATATCTAATGATATCAAATTCTCTTCAACAGGTCCTATCGCATCGTTCAATAGACTCAATCCAATACCTACATTTGAGGAACCTAATGGGGAATGATAGGAAAGTGAATTCGTACTCGGAGCTCCTTCTAAACCTACCCATTGTTTTCGTTGTGATAAGTAAATACTTGTCGTTCCTCGTGAACCTGCATAGGCCGGATTAAAACTCAATGTATTGTACATATAGTTACTAAATTGAGCGTCTTGCTGAGCGTAACTCAATCCACTGATAAGTACAAAAACAAGTGTGACTATTTTTTTCATTTCTTTTTAATTTTTACGATTCCTTTTTATATTTTAAAATTCAATCTATCTTGTTAAGTATAAATAACCTTTGCGCTCTTTGAAACCTCCTGAGCCTGGTTTATATCTTAAAATATAAAAGTAAGTCCCTGTAGGTAATAATGAGGATTTAGAGACAACTCCTCTTCCATCTGAAATTCCTGTAAAATACCTTCCGTTTTGTCCATATCCCAATGTACTATAAACCTTCACTCCCCAACGGTTGTATATCTCTAAGGTATTCTCTGGATACAACTCAATATTACGGATTACAAAAACATCATTCTCTCCATCATTATTCGGTGTCAATAAATTGAATACTTCTAAATCGTCTTCTATTGGTGTGGTGTGGTTATTATATTCTAGATAATCATAAACCCCATCATTATCTGAATCAATTGGATTGTTTACATCTGGTCCAATCTCATCTCCATTACTCAAGCCATCATCATCACAATCTGCATCTAAATAATCTTGACTTACTAAGAGCGTTACATTAGAAGGAATCGATGAACAGAAATCCAATCCATCTGTTCCATCTGTTTTCTCTGTACCATCAAGCACTCCATCTCCGTCAGTATCAGGATTCAATGGATCCGTACCATCTGTTAATTCATCTGCATTGGTAACGCCATCACTATCACAGTCTGTACTGTTCCATGCTGTACTTGGTGTAAATGTTTGACTAGATAATACAAAATCACAAGTATCTGTCGGGTCTGTTCCATCTGTCTCTTCTATATCGTCCGCAACTCCATCTCCATCGCTAT
>JBELDQ010000195.1:0-3874 GCA_042094215.1 Polaribacter sp.
GTAAGTGAAAAAACAGTGTACACCTACCATCCTTTGAACTATCATTTTTTTCCTACAAAAATAACAACTTCAAAAAGTAATGGAGACGCCATTACCAAGCGAATCAAATACGCACAGGAGTATGGGAATTTTGATTTTTCGCAGGGTTCATCAATTAATATTTCCGATTTAAAAGCCCACAACCTGCATGTACCCATTGAGGAACAAATTTGGCGAAAATCGACCCTAGAGAGCAACAGTGCAGAATTAAAGGCTGCCAAACTGTATATCTACGACAAGGTATCTGCCTCAGCAAACTTTTTTAAACCCACCAAAATTTTAACTTACGAAAACCTTGACACGTATAACAGTGCTTATTTTTCGACAGAATTTAACAGGGCTTGGCATCCCAAGATTGACTGGTACAGCGATCATTCGGAAATTGATTATGTACCCAGTTTAGACCTTGCCTATTACGATTCGGGCAATCTAAAACAAATAAACCATCCCGAAGGTACCAAAACCTTGTACGTTTGGGGCTACCACCAGTCGCAGCCCATTGCAAAAATAACCGGTTTTACCTCTATAAATGCAGCCCAACAAACGGCCATTAACAATGCAATTGCTGCGGCAAACAACGATATAAATGCCGCCACAGAAGCTACTTTACGGGTCAAACTGCAGTTGTTAAGAGCCCTTTTTGCAAGCAGCAACGCCCAAGTAACTACCTATACCTACAACCCATTGGTGGGTATTACCAGCATAACAGATCCGCGAGGAGAAACCTTGTATTATACCTATGATGCTTTTCACAGGCTTGAAAAGATTAAAGATGCACAAGGAAACATTTTAAGTAAGAACCTGTACCACTATAAAAACAATTCGCAATGAAAAAGAAGTGCCTACCCAAAAAAATCTTTCTAGTGGTATTCCTTAGTAGCACACTACTAACCTGGGGCCAAAGAAAGTTTAAGAACCTCGAAAATTTAAGTGTTGTTCGCATTACAGGAAGCAACTCGGTAAATATAAACGATACAAGCAGCTATACCCTAGATGCGGGAAAAGTACAGATTTATTCGGGAAATTGGAGCATATCGGGTGCAACCATCCTAAGCCAAGATGCAACGAGTGTGACGGTAAAATGGACAAGTGCTGGGAGGAAATCCATTTATTATTCGGCCTCCAGAACCAGTAGTGGGTTTTTGGAAAGTTTTTATTCGGTTTCGGTAAATCCGCAGGTGGCCCCTGCTACTCCATCGGCACCCACTATTTTGAGTCAGGATTGCGCTGGGGCTGTTTTGCAAAATACACAAACACCTCCTAGCGGTGTTACCTGGTATTGGCAAGGCACCCTTGCCAACGGCACCCGAACTGACCAAACAAGTAGCAGTACTTTTGCTGTGGCGATTTCTGGGAGGTATTATTTGAGAGCAAGAAATAGCAGTGGTACCTGGAGTACAGGCGCTAGTTCTATATACATAACACTGGGCATTGTGGGCGGAACTCCCTGGTATGCAGACAGCGATGGCGATGGATTGGGCGATCCCAACAGCTCGCTCGTTCGATGCACACAACCAGAAGGCTATGTTGCAAACAACAGCGACCACTGCCCTACGGCGCATGGGGGCGGCATGGGCAATGGCTGTCCAATTGTGCGTGAATTTAGCAATGAAAATTATGTATATACCCTGAGTGCACAGGTGCCTACCACTCTTATAGACACTTTAGAACAAAGTAATAATGCCATAGAAAGCATCCGTTATTTTGACGGTTTGGGACGCCCCAAACAACAGATTGGCATTCGGCAAAGTACCACCCAAAAAGACCTGGTAACCCACCTAGCCTACGATGCTTTTGGCAGGCAAACCAAGGAATACCTGCCCTATGAAGCCACAACCAGCAATGGCGCTTTCAAAGACCATGCAGAAGCGGCCACGATCGATTATTATCTGACGCATTTTGAATTGGATATGAATGCCAGTTCTCCCAATCCTTATTCGGA
The DNA here is from genome assembly GCA_042094215.1 of Polaribacter sp. GTDB lineage: Bacteria > Bacteroidota > Bacteroidia > Flavobacteriales > Flavobacteriaceae > Polaribacter. The sequence goes on from JBELDQ010000195.1 coordinate 1,982, forward strand.
GAAAGCCTTGGAGAATTCGCCCTTAAATCGGGTGCTCAAACAAGCGGCTCCGGGTTATGATTGGCGATTGGGGGGCGGACATGAAATTGAATTTGAATACAGCAGCAATGCTGCCAATGAAGTAAGAATGTACGGTGTTGGCGCTGGCACTGCCAACCAACCCACACTCACCGGCAGTACGGCTTTTTATGCCGCAGGACAATTGTACAAAACAGTTACTAAAGATGAAAACCATAGTGGTACTTCTAAAAATCATAGCAGCGAAGAATTTACAAACAAACAAGGACAGGTGGTTTTAAAAAGAAGCTATGCTTCAACAGGCACAGGAACCCCCGAAGCTCATGACACCTATTATGTGTATGACGCTGCTGGCAACCTCACCTATGTATTGCCCCCAAAAGTAAATACCCAGGAGGAAATTTCGGACAGTGTGCTTGCCCAACTGTGTTACCAATACCAATACGACAAACGAAACCGTTTGATTGCAAAAAAAATACCGGGCAAAGGGTGGGAAGCTATTGTTTATGACCTGCTTGACCGCCCCGTACTCACCCAGGATGCCCAACTGAAGGCTCAAAACAACTGGTTGTTTACCAAATACGATCTTTTGGGAAGGGTGGTCTATACCGGAATGTATAGCCATGGAAGTTCAATTTCTCAAGCAGCCCTGCAAGCAATGTTTGACGCCCATAACAAGGATGCCAACGATTTCTATGAAACCAAACTCACTACTGCAGGGGCCTTGGGCATCTATTACAGCAATGGTAATTTTCCTACGGAAAACCTTGTGGTGTATACCGCAAACTATTTTGACAACTATACCTTTGACCGGGCCGGAACGGGAACTGCAGTGAGTGCTTATGACAGCCATTCGACAAGCAGGCTAAAAGGACTGTCAACAGGAACCAAGCTAAAGGTACTTGGCACTTCGCATTGGCGAACCACCGTGATGTACTATGACGAGAAAGGACGCCCTATCTATACCTATGCCAAGGATGACTATTTAAAAACAACCGACATTGTAAAAAGCAAACTCGATTTTGTAGGAAAGGTTTTAGAAACCACAAGCATTCATACCAAAACCGATGACAATTTGCCCAGCATTACGGTCGTAGACTCCTTTGAATATGATGCCATGGGACGGTTGAAACAGCAAACCCAAAAAATAGGAAGTCAGCCCACAGAGGTACTGCTGTACAACCATTACGATGCGCTAGGGCAATTGCAACGCAAGGGCGTTGGTGGAAAAACCACCCAAAACCGCTTGCAAACCATAGACTATGAATACAACATACGGGGCTGGTTAAAAAGCATCAATGAGGATACAAACCAAGACAACGACCTGTTTCATTTTACACTGCGCTACAACAACCCTACCAGTGGTACGGCACTCTTTAATGGAAACATTGCCCAAGCCACTTGGCAAACCGCCAATGCAGACAACAGTAGCAAAACCTACACCTATGCTTACGATGCGCTGAATCGAATTCGCAGTGCCACGGGAATGCACAGCGCCCATTATGATTTAAACAATGTGTCTTATGACAAAAATGGAAACATTCTTGCCTTGCAAAGAAAAGGGCACGTCCAAGGCGATGCAAGGGTTTTTGGGCTAATGGACGATCTCACGTATAGCTACTACGGTACTGGCAACCAATTGCAAAAAGTACTCGACAACGGAAGCGATGCCTTTGGTTTTAAAGACGGGGCAAACTTGGACACAGAATATAGCTACGACGCCAATGGCAACCTGACCGCGGATGCCAACAAAGGCATAACAAGCATTGCCTACAACGCTATGAACCTGCCTACCGAAGTAGTTGTAAACAACAATGACTTGTGGGCTGCTGGAGGCAGTATTCGCTATGTGTATGATGCGGCTGGCACAAAACT
>JBELDQ010000196.1:0-2346 GCA_042094215.1 Polaribacter sp.
AATAGGAAAAGACAAAATTAAGCCGTGCATAATTAATTGCTTAATTAGTTTTTCCTTCGGAAAAACCTCGCAGACTTCAAAGGCTTGCAATTATTAACTATTTATTCGCTAAATTCACGCAAGCAAATCATGCACAAACACGTTACCTGCAAGCACTACAAAACAAACATTGTGAATAAGAAAGTAAAAAATATTATAGACGGAATTTTTCCAATATCTGAAAAATCATTTCAGGAAATAGAAAGTTTGCTGAAATTTGAAACTTTCGAAAAAGGAGAAATATTTATACAAAGAAACAAAGAAAATGACAAGGAATACTTTATTCTAAGTGGAGTCTGTAAAAGCTATTTAACGAGCCCTGATGGAGACGAAATTACCATATCGTTATTCATCGAAAACAGTATCTTATCACCACACCAAACAAGAACTCCTAAGAATATTTCAAATCTATACTTCAAGGCATTAACCAATTTAGAATTAGCTTCAATCAATGCCAAAGAATTTGAAAATTTAATGATTGAGAATTTAGAAATTCGAAACTTTGCAAATACCGTTCTTCAAAACGAACTTATATCAAAAGTTGAAAAAGAAATCGGGCTTGCTTCATTGACAGCAAAGGCAAGATTGATAGAATTTCGGAATAAATATCGGATTTTAGAAAATATAATTCCACACACAGATATTGCATCATATTTAGGCATTACAAATATTTCATTAAGTAGATTACGAAAAGATTTGATGAGTTAATTGCTTTTTATCAAATGTTAATGGAGAACATTTTTTGTCGCTTTAATTTTGCAAAGAATTTAAACGATTAAAAATGAAAGAAATAAAGCTATCTATTAAAAAATTGAACCCTTTTTGGTTTTTACTGGTTGGAATAGCAGCTATTTCAATGACACATATGTCATTCGGTGTTGACTTCTTTGCATGGTTTTCTGTTGTTCCATTTCTGTTATATCTTAGTAATACAAAGGGTTGGAAATCAAGATTACTTTTTGTTATTGCTCTAATAATTGCGTGGTCAATTGTCGTCCTGAAAATTATTACACCACCAATACCATTTTTAATGATTTTCCTTTTTTCTATTCCAATAAGTCTGTTCCATTTACCAGCTTATTTGATTTGGGATAAATTTAAAAATCATAAATCGTCAATACTGCTATTTCCAACAATCCTGATAATAATGGAATGGATACAATATACCTTTACCCCTTTTGCAAGTTGGGGAGTTATGGCATATTCACAATCGAATAGTCTAAATATTATGCAATTTGTTTCTGTATTTGGAATGGCTGGATTAAGTTTCCTAGTCTATTGGGTAAATGTTTCAATTGCTCAATTAATCACAAGGAAAAAAGCAAATTTGTTATCACTGTATATACCTCTTTCAATTCTAATCATTTTAATTATTTTTGGCTCACTTCGTATTGACATAGAAAAATCAAAAGGAGTTAAAACAATGACTGTTGCAACAGTAGGAACAAATTCAACCGTTGGCGGATTGCCTCTACCAACAAAAGAAAGCAACGATAAAGTAATATCTGAATTACTCAAAAAAACGAAAAAAGCTGGTGATTTTGATGCTAAAATAGTAGTTTGGAATGAAGCTTCATTTTTCACACTTCCAAGTAATGAAAAAGACATCCAAAATTCAATAAAGACAATTGCAAAAAAGAAAAACATTTCAATCGTTGCATCTTATGTACTAACTATCTCTGAAAATCCTCTCAAATATGAAAATAAGTTTGTATTTATCAACGGAAAAGGAGAAATCGAATATTCGTATCTAAAACATCAACCTGTTCCTGGGGAACCTGCCATTCAAGGAACAAAACCTTTTCAGACAGTTGATATATCTGAAAGTAGAATTGGCGGAGCAATTTGCTACGATTATGATTTTCCATACATCGCAAAAGAATTTGGAAATTTAGAAGCTGATATTGTTGCAATTCCATCATCAGATTGGCGTGGAATAGACCCATTACATACAAGAATGTCAGCTTTTAGAGCAATAGAACAAGGACACTCAATAATCCGCTCAACCAGATTTGGACTTTCTGCAATCATTTCACCATATGGAGAAATAATAAGTCAATCAAGCAGTTTTGACGACAACAATAAAATAATGATATCCAATATACAAGCAAAAGGAGTTAACACGTTATATTCAATGATTGGAGATTTATTTATTTATCTTTGTTTTGGTTATTTGATAGCGTTTGCAATAGTTATAAAGATAAGAAAGCCAGCAGGTAACAACGGTAACCGTTGCACAAGTCCCTAAAAAAGAATACGAACACAATAAAATAGCTCCTTTTTAGGGGCTTTTTATGTTTTAGCAGA
>JBELDQ010000196.1:2446-3863 GCA_042094215.1 Polaribacter sp.
GGCACCACGAAGCTAGCCTATGGCATCGATGAAATTGCAAAAGCCGTATGTGAACCAAGGGCACGCATGGAATGGGTAGAGCGCATGGCTGAAAATACTCTTATTGAAGGCAAACCCGAACAAGGGAAATGGCTAAGCTATGAAGCCTATGATTTGGTATGGCCTGTGAGCAATCGTGACTATGTATTACAGCAAACATTAGAGAAGTCGTTACATCAAAAAAAGAACAGAACAAGAATAAACGTCGTATCTATAGAACACCCAGATTACCCAGAGAAATCGGATCGAGTACGAGGTCTATTGCCCACATGTGTCTTTACCCTAGATGAAATAACGAATAAAGAAACACATTTTGAGGTAATGGTTCAAGTTGATCCAGGTGGAAGTATACCGGGCTTTATAAAAAACATGATCCAAAAAGGTTGGGCATTAAAAACCATGCGTGCGCTTAATAACTATATGAAAAGCCAGTAAAGAACAGCTCCTAAATGAGAAAAAAGCATGGCTTTGTACAACCGATAGGTTCTTCAATAGACATCCTATATGAATCTCATATAAAAAACTGCTCGAAATACTCAAAAACAACCATGAAAAATGAAACTTGAATTCTATCAAATAGATGCCTTTACTGACAAAATATTTGGTGGCAACCCAGCTTGTGTTGTCCCTTTAGAACATTGGTTGCCTGATAACGTGTTATTAAATATTGCAAAAGAAAATGCAGTTCCTGAAACGGCATTCTTTGTAGACAAAGGTGATAAAATCCACTTGCGATGGTTCACCCCCGAAATTGAAATGGATTTATGTGGTCATGCTACACTCGCTGCAGCGCATTGTTTAAGTTCACATATAAACTACAAAAAAGATAGCATCGTATTTGAAACATTGAGTGGTGATGTTGTGGTATCCATAAAAAACAAGGTATACACTTTAGACTTCCCTTCGCGAATGCCAGTTGCCTCCGAACTACCCGAAATAATTAAAAAGTCATTGAACATACAACCAAAAGAAGTGCTAAAATCGCGAGATTACCTCTTGGTATATGATACAGAGGAAGACATAAAAAACATTCAAATTAATAGACAAGTCTTTGACCAAATAAATCTTGACCCCGGCGGTGTCATTGTTACAGCAAAAGGAGATAACTGTGATTTTGTTTCAAGATTTTTCACACCACAAGCGTCCATTTTAGAAGACCCTGTTACGGGTTCAGCACACTGCTCACTAATCCCGTTTTGGTCTGAAAGACTTCAAAAAAAAGAACTCAATGCGCTGCAAGTTTCGGCTCGTCTTGGAAAATTACAATGTGTATCTAAAAACGATAGGGTGCGCATCAGCGGAACTGCGAAAACATATGCAATTGGAAAGCTATGGATTGAATAAGAACAACCATCAACACAATACATGCATCATGGAA
>JBELDQ010000197.1:0-1162 GCA_042094215.1 Polaribacter sp.
CAGCTGTTCCTTTTAATAAATGTCCATTTTTACATTTAGGGCAGCTTTTCATGGCAACCTCTTTTTTTGAACTTTTTTTTGCTTTTTGGGGTGTATGTTGTGTCTTTAAACTTTCACTTTCATGAGAAATTCTAACTTTTGATTTGTTTGAACGAACTTCATAGACCAATTGATCTACCATGGTCTTCATATTTTTTATAAAGGTCCCTGCATTAAATTCACCTCGTTCAATTTATTTTAAACGCTTTTCCCATCGGCCTGTTAACTCGGCAGATTTTAAGAGTTCATTGTCAATCAATTCAATAAGTTGTAAACCTGTGGTTGTGGGGAGTACCAACTTTTTTTTACGCTCTATGTATTTTCTTCGAAATAGGGTTTCAATAATGCTGGCGCGAGTAGAGGGTCTTCCGATACCATTTTCTTTCATTAATTCTCGCATTTCGTCATCATCTACCTGTTTGCCTGCAGTTTCCATAGCTCTCAGCAAACTTGCTTCTGTATAATTTCGAGGAGGTTTTGTCTCTTTTTCAAGAAAAGAAGGTTCATGTGGTCCTTTTTCTCCTTTTTCAAAAGACGGCAAGGTCAATTGTCCTGTCAATGCAGTTTTTACAGCGCTTTGTTCAGTTTCAAAAACGACTCGCCATCCTTTTGATATGATTTCTTTTCCTGTCGTTTTAAAAGAAACTTCCGCGGCTTTTCCAACAACAGCAGTATTTGAGACATCAGAATCTGGATAAAAAACAGCAATAAAGCGCCTGGTAATGATGTCATAGACCTGTTGTTGGTTGTATTGCAATGAGCTCTGTATTCCTGTTGGAATAATCGCATGGTGGTCGGTCACTTTTTTATCATCAAAAACACGCTTTGATTTTTTAATTTTAGCTCCAAGTAGTGGTGCAGTTAATGTATTGTAATTGGTTAATTTACTTAAGATTCCAGAAACTTTTGGATATACGTCATTGGGTAAAAAAGTGGTGTCTACTCTAGGGTAGGTGACTACTTTCATTTCATATAATTTTTGAACCATTTTTAAGGTTTCATCCGCAGAAAACCCAAATTTATTGTTACAATAGACCTGCAATCCTGTCAAGTCAAATAACTTTGGCGCATATTCTTTCCCTTTCTTCTTTGTTACTGATGTAATTTCAAAATCTGATTCTTT
>JBELDQ010000197.1:1262-3848 GCA_042094215.1 Polaribacter sp.
TCATTACTGGTTACTTTGGTCTCAAATTTCTCTGGAAGCATGGGTAAATTGTTCAGATCCCAACTTTTCCAATGCGATTTGTAGTCTTTGGGTTCCAATAACGTACACAAATGACCAAAGGTATACGTCACCGCGTATCCGTTTCCTTCAAAATATCCATCTCGTTTGGTATTGGCGCCTAGTATATTAGCAATTTCTCTTGCAACACTCGGTTTCTCGGCAATACATACTTTCATTGGATTTTATTTTGTGGCTGAAAAATAGTAAAAATATTAGAGATACTTCTCTAAGAAGTGCATCATATTGTTCGCTGTGTACTACTTTTTAAACAAGTGTTAATTTCTTGACAGCATAGTTTCTTGACGTAGCAGTATTTGGCTATTGTATGGAATGAATTTTTTCTATTCTCCCACTGTAAATTAACTATTTATGTATTTAAATAGTTTTTAAGTTCATTGTAGGTCTTAATCTTTTGAAATTTCTTTTCCTTGTGCAATACGCTTTCAATTTGCTTAGGAATGGCTACGTTTACGTGCAATGTTTCTTCTACAATATCCAAAAATTTTACAGGATGTGCTGTTTCTAAAAAGACACATTGTGCATCTGGATTTTTTTCTAAATACTCCTTAGCACCAAGGTACCCAATTGCACCATGAGGATCAGCAATATATTTTGTGTTTTTGAAAATCTCTATCATCGCTTCTCGTGTTGCCTTGTCTGAGTACGAATAAGATGAAAAATTCTTTTTTAACTGTTCAATGTTGTTGTCAAAGAGTTCTTGAATTCTGATAAAGTTACTTGGATTTCCAACATCCATAGCATTCGAAATGGTTGCTTGAGAAGGCTTCGGGGCATATATACCCTCTTTTAAGTACTTTGATACGGTGTCGTTTACATTGGTTGAGGCGACAAAATGTTTGATGGGCAATCCTAATTTTTGTGCGAGTGTTCCTGCACAAATATTTCCGAAATTTCCGCTAGGAACTGAAAAAATCACTTCTTTATTCTTGTGTTTTACTTGTTTGTAAGCAAAGAAAAAATAAAACATTTGAGGGAGCCAACGTGCAATATTTATTGAGTTGGCGGAGGTCAATGTTCTTTGGATGTCTGTATCTAGAAATGCTTTTTTCACCATGTCTTGACAGTCATCGAACACGCCATCTACTTTTAAGGCGCGAATATTTTGCCCCAATGTAGTCAGTTGCTTTTCTTGAATGTCACTTACTTTTCCGTCTGGATACAGTATGACAACATCAACTCCCTTTACATTTAGAAAACCATTGGCTACGGCACCGCCTGTATCTCCGGAGGTTGCCACCAATACGGTTTGCTCTTGGTGTTCACTGTTAAATTCACCTAAACAACGTGCCATAAAGCGAGCACCTACATCTTTAAAAGCCATTGTTGGACCGTGAAACAACTCCAACGTTGCAATATTTTCTGTGATGGGAATGACTGGAAACTTAAAATTGATTGTTTCTTTGATAATCGCTTTTAGTTTATTTTCTGAAATGCTATCTCCAATAAATTGTTTGATGACTTCAAAAGCAATCTCCTCATTCGAAAAAGTTTCGATGTTTTCGATAAAATGGTTTGATAGCGGAGTTATATGTTCAGGAAAGTATAAGCCTTTGTCTGGGGCGAGTCCATTGATGACTGCTTCTTTAAAGGTTGCTTTGGGTGCTTTTTTATGTAAACTGTAGTACTGCATATTTTTTTATGTATCGGTGCTTGCTTTGGTTCTTTTGATAGATAAACGCCAAGAGTGCCTGAATATCAGGAACTCTCTTGGAGATCATGTTCGCCTATTTTTATTCCGTCTGTATTTATTTTAGAGACATAAACTTCAATATCTATGGCTGTTTTCGTATACACAGAAGCCATTTCTTTCGCTACATATTCCGCTGTTTCTTTTCCTTTACACAAAGCGAAAATAGATGGCCCTGATCCTGAAATTCCACTTCCTAAAGCACCAGCGTCTAGGGCGGCATTTTTGACATTTTCAAATTCAGGAATGAGAACCGCACGATGTGGTTCTGCTATTTCGTCGTGTAATGAGCGACTTATAAGGGGGTAGTCTTCTGTATACAAGCCACTTATTAGCCCGCCAAGATTTCCTAGTTGAGTTGTTGTTTGTTGTAAGCTCACTGTTTGCTTTAAGACTGCTCTAGCATCTGCTGTTTTTACCTCAATTTGGGGGTGTATGATGGCAGCGTACAATTCAGTTGGTGTATGTATTTTAATGACATCCAAGGGTTCATAACTCCTTACCAATGTAAATCCTCCTAAGAGGGCGGGAGCAACATTGTCTGCATGTGCCGTTCCACTTGCCAGTCGTTCACCTTCCATGGCAAAAGGAATTAATTCTTTTACCGTGAATGGTTCTCCTAGTAATTTGTTTACTCCAAAAACAGCACCTGCTGCGCTCGCTGCACTGCTTCCAATACCACTTCCTGGTTTTATGTTTTTATGAATTTCTATTTCGAAGCCCATGTTTGTATCTACTCTTTTTAAGAGCGCCAAAACAGCAACACCTGCCACATTTTTATGTGTTTCTAAAGGCAAATCCTGTCCCGTAATTTTTAC
>JBELDQ010000198.1:0-3840 GCA_042094215.1 Polaribacter sp.
CTTACAAAAATCTCTAACACCAATTTATAAGTGTCTCTGTAAACCGGTAACTCGGCGTGTAATGCCATTTTTAAAAAATAAAAACAGACCGCTTACGTGGCACTAATTAAATTGATAAATAATTAAAAAGCTCGAACTGCACGTACATTAAAGGTGAAGCTCTTATCGCCGAAGCCCTGACTGTTAGTATTGCTGAAAAACTTAATCCACGCGTCATATTTACCGGCCTCCGTAGAACTCCAGTAGTAAACGGTAGCAAAATTACTACCACCATTTGCTAAAGCAGTGGTGTTTATATCTCCCTTTTTTAAATACATTTTGATTAACTCATCTTTTGAGGGTAAAAACCAATCTGTATATCCTCCCCCTGTGTAGGCCCTTGCAAGACCTGCTGCATAAGATGTTTCTGTTGCACCTTGTACAGTTATTATAGTATCTGTATTTGCGCTTCCTGCACCTATAGCTGTCGCTGTTGCCCCTGTAGTACTATAACTACCTTTATACCATCGTATACCAGAACTCTGGTCTGCTACTGCCGCAATTAAACCGTGCGTCTCTCCTGCAACATAACCAGTATCTCCAGCTTCAAATAGATAAAAAATAACTCCGCCTTGGTAAAAATCACCAACTGGCGATACTGGTATTATTGAACTTGAAGCATCACTGGCCGCACTTGTACCTATCGCATTGGTAGCGGTAACCGTAAAGGTATAAGCGGATCCATTGGTTAAACCTGTTACTGTGATACTTCCACTTCCTGACTGACTTAATGTTCCTGTTCTACCTTCTGGACTTGAGGTGGCTGTGTAGGAAGTAATCGCTGAACCTCCATCACTTGATGGGGCTGTAAATGGAACTGTAGCTTGTGCGTTACCAGCAACGACAGTTCCTATTGTGGGAGCGTCTGGAATAGTAGTAGGTACTACTGAATTTGAAGTGTCACTGGTCGCACTTGTACCTATTGCATTGGTAGCGGTAACCGAAAAGGTATAAGCGGTACCATTGGTTAAACCTGTTACTGTGATACTTCCACTTCCTGACTGACTAATTGTCCCTGTAATACCTCCAGGGCTTGAGGTGGCTGTGTAGGAAGTAATCGCTGAACTTCCATCACTTGATGGGGCTGTAAATGGAACGGTGGCTTGTGCGTTACCAGCAACAACAGTTCCTATTGTGGGAGCATCTGGTAAGGAATTCCCAAATTCAGTCCAGGAAGGAACTCCATTAGCGTAGGTTAACACTTGCCCTTCGCTTCCAGAAGGAATGACCACCCAATCGGTTCCATTCCAATAGCGCATCTGTCCTTGCACTGTTCCGGGCAATACGCCTGATTTTGTCCAAGCTGAGCCATTAAAAAACTGTAATTCTCCTTCCAAACTACAATTGGTACACCAAATCACCAAACCAGCTGCGGGTGAAGCTATATTGTCTCGTTCGGTTTCTGTCATGCGTGGTAATAAAAAACCTTTAGTGGTTGATTGTACATCTAAAACGGTAGATACATCTGGCGTTGCTGTACCAATACCCACTTGGGCATACGTTGTTACAGTGAATAATACTGCTGCAGAAAGTGTGAAAAAATGTTTCATTTGTTTTATTTCTTATTTCTTATTTCTTAAGGATATTTTTAAAAAAATAAAAACCGACCACTTACGTGGTTCTAATTAAATTACTCACCCATCCTTATTTTCTTGATAGGTGCTCGTGAGACCGCTTACGCTTGATTGATAATTAACTAAATTTTTAAAAAGCACGGACTGCACGTACAGCAAAAACTGATACTACCTTACCATTAGTACCTACATTTCCATTTGACCATTTCACTCTATAAGCCCTCGACGAAGTGAACTCCGTAGAACTCCAATAACAACATTGAGAAGGAGTAAAAGCACTCCCTCCATTTAGTAATGCTGTAGTTTCAATTATGTCTTTATTATTATACATATGCTGAAGTTCCTTTATACTTGGTAAAAACCAATCTGAATAACCACCACCAGTATATGCATTAGCTAAGCCTGCTGCATAAGTAGTATTATTGCCATAAATACCTGTAATAATATCCGTATTATTTTTTCCTGTGCCAACAATTTGCCCCAATGCATCAGTGGTACGTTCATCGCTAGACCATCTAATACTTGCACTTAAATCATCTATAGAACAAACCAAACCAAAATTTTCAATACCATCTCCATTCAAATCTGTGGGCGTTGGCGCTATGTAAATAACAACACCCCCAGCCACGTAATCACCAACAACATATAAATTGCCATCACAGTTTTCGTCCACACTATTACCTCCGATCTCGGCTCTTCCAGGATTTATTGCTGAATCTGAATCATCACAATCATCATTTGTTTTACTATATCCTACTGGATTCAAACAAAAAACCGTACCTTCTAAATCATTAACATCTCCATAACCATCACCATCTAAATCTACATAATAAATAAATTCAGGTTGAGTTGGATTTATTGCAGCATCTGTATCATCACAATCATCATTTGTTAAACTATATCCAACACCTGGATTTGAACAATATAAAGCACCACTATCCGAAATATTTCCGTAACCATCATTGTCAGCATCTATATAATAAGTAACAAAAGAAAATCCCTCGTCTATTGAGCCGTCACAATTATTATCTATTCCATCACAAATTTCTGTTGCCGCCATATTTATTGCTGAATCTGTATCATTACAATCTGTATTGTCGTTTACATAAGCATTTGGCACTGTGGTAGCAATAATTGAATTAGCAGCATTACCATACCCGTCACCATCTGAATCTAAATAATAAGTTGTTAAGTCTACTGAAGACCATGTAGGGATATTATTAATGAATTTTAAAACTTGTCCGTTAGCACCAGAGCTAATCGTTTCCCAACTTGTTCCATTCCAATAGTTCATTTCTCCAATAGAGGTTCCATCAGGCAAATATTTATAAGACACCCATCCTGAAGCCGCTTTATATTCTAACGAATTAGTGTTGATATTGTATATCTGCAGCCCTATGGCTGGCGATGAGATAAGGTTACGCTGCGTAGTGGTCATTCTTGGTATTAATAACCCCCCCGTAGTAGAGGTAATGTCTAAAGCAGACGAAGCGTCTGGAGTTGTTGTACCTATACCCACTTGGGCATACGTTGTTGCAGTTAATACTACTGCAGCTAAAAGTGTGAAAATTTGTTTCATTGGTTTTCTTATTTCTTGGGGATATTTTTTAAAAAAATCGTCCGCTTACGCGGCACTATTTAAATTGATAAATAATTAAATAACTAAAAAGCCCGAACAGCACGCACATAGTTTGTGTTGGTCTTATTGGAGCTGCCCTGACCACCAAAGTAGAAATCCTGTTCCCACGCGTAAGTGCTATCGCCCTCCGTAGAACTCCAGTAGTAATTAGTAGCAAAATTACTACCATCATTTGCTGTAGCAGTGGTGTTTATAACTGCTTTGTATGAAAACATTTTGTTTAATTCATCTTTTGAGGGTAAAAACCAATCGGTATATCCTCCGCCAGTATATGCCCTTGCCAGTCCTGCTGCATAAGATGTTTCGGTTGCGCCTTGTACATTTATAATTGCATCTGTATTGGCACTTCCTGTGCCTATAGCTGTCCCTGTTGCTCCTGTAGTAACATTAATGCCGTTATACCATCGTATACCAGAACTCTGGTCTGCTACTGCCGCAATTAAACCGTGTGTTTCTCCCGCAACATAACCTGTTTCTCCTTCTTCAAATAGGTGAAAAACAACACCGCCTTGGTAAAAATCACCTACCTGTGGTGGGTCATTTACATCACCCCCTATTGTATTTTTCCAACTGGATGTAAGTTTAATC
>JBELDQ010000199.1:0-3800 GCA_042094215.1 Polaribacter sp.
TTACAATTATCAAATCACTCGCTGTAAAAATTAATTTAAACAAAAAGATTGGTCCGCATACCTTGCGACATTCTTTTGCGACACATTTACTTGAGGGAGGAGCCGATTTAAGAGCCATACAGCAAATGTTGGGACATGAAAGCATTACAACCACCGAAATATATGTTCATTTAGATAGAACCTATTTAAAAGAGGTTGTAGAAAAATTTCATCCGAGAACCTAAAACAACTAAAAAAAAAATTCCCGCAATTGCGGGAATTTATATTTTCTGTCTTATAACTTTCTATTTTGCTACGTTAACAGCTCTTGTTTCTCTAATAACGGTTACCTTAACCTGACCAGGATAGGTCATGTCATTTTGAATTTTTTGAGAAATTCCAAACGACAATTCAGCGGCTTTCTCGTCGTTCACCTTCGCACTTTCTACCATCACACGTAATTCTCTACCGGCTTGAATTGCATAGGCTTTTTGAACACCTGTAAATCCAAAGGCAATATCCTCTAAATCTTTTAGACGCTGTATATATGAATCTAAGACTTGTCTTCTTGCGCCTGGTCGTGCTCCCGAAATAGCATCACATACTTGAACAATTGGTGAAATTAAACTCTTCATTTCAATTTCGTCGTGGTGAGCACCAATTGCATTACACACATCTGGTTTCTCTCCATATTTCTCTGCCCATTGCATTCCTAACAAAGCATGTGGTAGCTCACTCTCTGATTCTGGTACTTTACCAATATCGTGTAATAAACCAGCTCTTTTAGCAACCTTTGCATTTAAACCAAGTTCAGCAGCCATGACACCACATAAGTTTGCTACTTCTCTTGAATGTTGCAATAAATTTTGTCCATAAGAAGAACGATATTTCATACGCCCTACAGTTTTTATCAATTCTGGGTGCAAACCATTAATTCCTAAATCAATAACCGTACGTTTTCCTACTTCGATAATTTCTTGTGAAATTTGCTTTTTTGTTTTCTTAACAACCTCCTCGATTCTTGCTGGGTGAATTCTCCCATCAGTTACCAATTTATGCAACGACAAGCGTGCAATTTCTCTCCTTACCGGATCAAAACATGATAAAATAATAGCATCTGGCGTATCATCTACAATGATTTCTACACCGGTTGCAGCTTCAATTGCTCGAATATTTCTACCTTCTCTACCAATAATTCTACCTTTTACATCATCAGATTCTAAGTTAAAAACAGACACACAGTTCTCTACAGACTGCTCTACACCTACCCTTTGAATGGTATTCAACACTACTTTACGAGCATCTTGCTCTGCCGTTAATTTTGCCTCTTCTATAGAGTTCTGTATAAAAGCCATTGCTTCTGTCTTAGCCTCTTCTTTTAAAGAAGAAACCAGTTCTTTTTTAGCTTCTTCTACAGACAATCCAGAGATTTGCTCTAAGAGATCCACATGCCGCTTGTGCATTTTCTCTAGCTCTCCTTCTTTCTTGTCCAAAAACTCTAATTTATAAGTGAAATCGGCTTCTTTTTGTTCTAAAGTTTTGTTTAATCTCTTGTTCTTGTCAACCTCTGATGCCACTTGAGATTCACGATCTCTAATTCTTTTTTCAACATCAGACATCTTCTTTTCTCTTGACAATATTACTTTTTCATGCTCAGATTTTAGTTCTATAAACTTTTCCTTTGCTTGTAATATTTTATCTTTTTTTACCGATTCTGCATCAATCTTAGCCGCTTTTAAAATTGTCGCTGCTTCTTTTTTAGTTCCGCTAATAAGCTTTTTATCTTTTGTTTTTTCTATTGCTTTTGCAATAACAAAACCTATAACTGCTCCTAGTACACCAAGTGCAAAAGGAAGTAACATTCCATCCATAATTTACTATTTATTTATATAAAAAAAGCCTACACTAGTTCGGTTTTTAAACTCCATTATGACATTTATAGGACTAACTAATTGTTCAAGGTTCCATCTTGTAGTTGAATATAGATTCAGTACTAATGGCATTCTTTTGCAATTAAGACTCATCCTTCATAATTGAATAGTGTTGAGTTTAATAAACTTTATACTAATGTAGGCAGTGTATTCTAATTTTATTTTAATGAACTTCATCTAAATGAGCTTGTATCAACTCATTTAAACTATTTATTTTTTCCAAGGCTTTATCTTCTTTTTTTGATGCATCTATAGATGCTATCTCAACCTGTGAAGCAAAACGCAACGCACACATTGCGAGCACATCTTGCTTGTCATTAACTGCGTAATTTTTCTCATACAACGAAATTAAGTCATTGATATTGGCTGCCGCTTTTCGCATCCCTTCCTCTTCCTGCGCACTATTGACACTTAAAGGATATGTTCTGCCTGCTAGAACCACATTAATTTTTAATTTCTCTGACACTGTTAATGAACTTTTTATTCGTTTAACTGAATAATACACTTATCGATTTCTCGAACTAAAGCATTTATCTTGAGTTTTGTTTCTCTTGTATCTTCTTTACTGCCATTGATAGTTTTCGCAACTTTCAACACATCAAATTTCTTCTTTTGATGAACTAATTCTTGCTGATTTAATCTTAACTGATGTTCTATCTTCTGCACATTCTGTAAAAGAATTTCATTTTCTTCTTTTAAAAATTCATAGTTGGTCAACAAGGTTTTCAACCTATCTTCCAGTATATGAACTGCTTCCAATGCTCTACTCATCCAATTAAGAATCAAAACTATCTATACAAAGTTAACATTCTACACCTTAAAACCAAAGATTTGTCTCCTTTTTAAATTTTTATTTTTAATTGTCTGTTTTTTAGTCACCTATACATTTTGAGGTATTCTACTTCATTTTTTTAGTACATTAGCTCAAAAATACATCTTGAAAACACAAGTAGTCCTATTCTTTATCTTACTTTCTACCACTCTTTTTGGGCAAAAAAAATACCCAACAAACTACTTCAGAAACCCAGTAGATATACCAATTGTCCTTGCAGGAACCTTTGGAGAACTTAGAAGTAATCACTTTCATGCTGGTATCGATATTAAAACGCAAAGAAAAGAAGGTCTCCCCATATATGCCGTTGCAGATGGATATGTTTCGAGAATTAAAGTAGCGCTTTGGGGATATGGTAAGGTTATTTATATCGACCATCCTAACGGCTACACGAGTGTGTATGCGCATTTAAGTAAATTCGGAAATGGCATTGAAGAATATGTTAAAAGCATACAATACAAAAAAGAGGCCTACGAAACTGGAAATATTTTCCCAAAAAAAGAGCAAATACCTGTAAAAAAAGGACAGGTAATTGCATATTCTGGTAGTACAGGTGGCTTCGTAGCACCTCATTTACATTATGAAATACGGGATACAAAAACTGAAAAAATAATCAATCCTTTGCTATTCGGGATGAAAGTGAAAGATAGTATATCTCCAAGAATAAAAGGACTTTTTGTATATCCTTTAGCAGATTCTTCAAGGGTTAATAATGGAACAACAAAGTCTTTGCTTCCGTTTAAAAAGCTAAAAGAGCATTTGTTTACCACCAATAGAATAAACGCTAATGGTGCTATTGGCTTTGGAATTAATGTGCATGATCTACTCAATGGAGCAACTAATAAAAATGGTGTTTACAGCATACAAATGAATGTGAATGGAAAAAATGTTTACCATCATACGCTAGAAACGTTTTCATTTAAAGAAAGTAAGTATATCAACTTGCTTATAGATTACCAAAGCTATATAAAATATCGAGCAAAATATCAGAAAACACATAAAGTTAAAGGAAATACGTTAAGCATCTACAAAAACATCATAGGGAATGGTGTTGTCAA
>JBELDQ010000200.1:0-3797 GCA_042094215.1 Polaribacter sp.
GGGATGTTTCGAAGTTTCAGAGCAAATATAGAAGACAATGCCTTTCCTCATTCCATTGCCGATGCTTCGAATGCCTTAAATGATGCTCCGGATGTTGAGGACTTCTACACAAATGTGCGATTGACAGGATATATACGAGGAGATTATAAAATAGGGGACAACCATAAAATAGGGTACAATACCTTGTTTGTTAACAAAGCACAAGACAGAGTGTATGAGGCAGGAAGAAATGGTTTAGGCTATGTCTTTGATCAGCAGCCTCAAGAAGAAGGCGCCTTTATACGTGATCAAAATTTTAAGCAAACCACGATGTTTGTGAATCAATTGATGGGGGAGCATCAATTGGCCGAAAACAATGAGCTGAAATGGGCTTTAGGATATAATTTTGTATTGGCAGAAGAGCCAAATAGAATAAGAAATGAAGGAAACATTATCGATCCAGAGGGTACATTTACCTATGCATTTGTTGGTGATTTTCAGCAAAGAAAAACAAGTCAAAAAATTAGAGATATTGAATACAATGGTTTTTTAGAAGACCAAATAGCTTTTGGAAATACTGAAGAAGATGACAACCGTCCTTTTAAGCTGCATGTTGGAGCTAATTTTAGATACAAAGAAAGAAGCTTCAGGTCTCAGTTTATAGGTGTAAGTGCTCGTAATTTTACCGTAGGTTCAGTAGATGCTATTTCTAATACTTTTATCTATGATAATTTTTCTGGACAACCAAAATTAACCTTGACAGAGCAACAACCAGATGTGTACAACGCAGATTTAACCGTACTTGCAGGGTATGCGAATTTGGATTTTACCTTAAATAAGAACTTTTCAGGGAATGTTGGTCTTCGTTTTGAAAGAGATGAGATCAATGTGCTTTTCGATGTAGGGAATTATATTCAAAACGGTGTTGCAAGGTTTGGTAGTGCCAATAAAACCTATAACGAGTTGTATCCAAGTTTAAATTTAAAGTATGCTTTGAACGAAAAGAGCTTCTTGCGTTTGGCATCGAGTATGACGCAAACACTGCCAGAATTTAAGGAAATAGCACCGTTTGAGTATGTGTCTCCAACAGGTCGTGTGATCAAAGGAAATCCAGAGTTAAACAAGTCGTCTGTATTTAATATTGATGCCAAATGGGAATTCTATCCTCAAAGAGATGAGTTGTTTTCTGCAACGGCCTTCTATAAAAACATTCAAGACCCAATCAATTTAGCGCAAGCAAGAGGTTCTGCGGGTATCTTTCAATATGAAAATACAGGAGAAAAAGCCACTGTGTATGGAGTGGAACTAGAGGCTAGAGCCAATCTAATTGAAAACGAAGACCAGCAGAGCATTTTAAGTGCTAATGCCAACCTAACAAAAATGTGGTTCAATCAAGATTTATCTGAATTGTTCCAATACAAAGGAAGGACTTCATCTGGATTGCAAGGCGCTTCAGATTTTATTGTAAACGGATCTATGAGTTATAACAATCGTGCGGAAAATGAATTTGTAGCAACGCTTACGGGAAACTATGCTTCTGATAAAATTTTTGCACTTGGAAGTCCCGAAGATTTTGCAAATAGCAGCACCTTGTTTAATGATGAAATTATTGAAAAAGGTTTCGTGACATTAGATCTTGTAATGAGTAAACAGATCAATAAAAACCTGTCTTTAAAATTTACAGGTAGAAATTTATTAAATCCAGATATACAACAAACACAGCAGGTAACAGTCTTTGATGCGAATGATGCTATTGTGCAATCGACCAATGAAATTGTGCAGTCGTATAAAAAGGGAGGCGAATTTAGCATTGGAGTAACGTATAAATTTTAATTAACGATTCCCTAACGTTGATCAACCAATTCAGATGTATTGGTAAACATTGCTTAATGTTTGCTTAAGATACATACAAGGTAGATGCGTTTTCTTTGTAGTGTCAAACAAAACTAGATTTAAGAAAAAATTAATCAAAAAAAAATGAAAAAAATCGTTGTAAATTTCTGTAGTGTTGCATTTTTATTGCTAACTCTTACCTTTTCAAGTTGTGGAACTGATGAGCCAGATCCAATGGCTCCGCCAGTATCCTCAGTTGTTGAAAATTTGAACAATGGAGTATTAGAAGGGACGCTTTCTGAAAACTACACATTAGATGCAAGTGTTCAGTACAGTTTAACAGGGCAGTTTATAATTTCAGAGGGAGCGAAATTGAGCATTCCTGCAGGAACTAAGATCATCGCTTCAGCAGGAGGAACAGATGTATACATTGCTGTGTTACAAGGCGGTCAAATAGATATTAATGGAAATGAAGGAAGTCCGGTAGTGATGTCTTCTATTGATGGTAATGCAGGAGATTGGGGAGGATTAACAATCTGTGGTAAGGCAACAACTACTGCGGGTGTAGATGCAGTTGCAGAAGTAGGTGGTTTTATCTACGGAGGCTCTTCAGACAATGATAGTTCAGGGATTATTAGATATTTACAAATTGTAGGTACTGGAGCACAGATCAATTCGGAATCTCAGTTCAATGGTGTCTCGTTTTATGCTGTAGGTTCTGGAACCTTAGTAGACAACATCGCTGTTATTACTACTAAGGATGATGGTGTTGAGTTTTTTGGAGGAACCGTTGAGGTGTCTAACCTGTATTTAGAAAATAATGATGATGATTCTATTGATTGGACTGAAGGTTGGAGTGGTTCTGTAACAAACGCCTTTATTTCTCATACAGTTGCTGGTTTTTCTACAGCATTTGAAGGAGATAAAGACAATGCAAATCCAACCTTTACAAATATTACAGCAGTATCTACCGTAGGAGGTACAGCATTGCAATTCAAAAAGCAATCTGGAGCAACAATTAAAGGGTTGTCTTTGTCAGGATATGATGTTGATTTAGATATGAAAGATGGTGGAGATATTGCCAATGTGGTATTTGAATCTGGTATCTCAGCGGCAGCGCTTACTGATCCGAATGCGACAGCAACTTCAGGGAAATATTTTTACGCTTTAAATGGTGCCCAAACTGTTGCAACTGTTGCAAAAACAGACTTCCCTTGGGTGGAATCTGACTTAAGTTTTGAGAACAGTATGTTACAAGGAACAGTGTCAGGAACAGTTACGTTAGATGCGAGCGTTTCTTATACCTTGAACTCATCTTACATTGTTCAAGACGGTGGTAAATTAGTCATTCCAGCAGGAACCAAAATAAAAGCAAGAAATGGTGGAACTGGAGTGTATATTGCTGTACTACAGGGAGGTCAAATTGAAATTAATGGTACGGCTAGCAACCCCGTTGTAATATCATCTGCAAATGCAAATTCAGGGGATTGGGGAGGTTTAACCATTTGTGGTAATGCAACAACATCTGCAGGAGTCAATGCAACAGCAGAAGTAGGAGGTTTTATCTACGGAGGTACGAATGATGCAGATGATTCTGGTCATATCAAATACCTTGTAATTAAAGGAACAGGAGCACAGATTAATTCTGAGTCTCAATACAATGGTGTTTCTTTTTATGCTGTTGGATCAGGAACTGAAGTTGAAAATGTTTCTGTAGTAAACGGTGCAGATGACGGAGTAGAGTTTTTTGGAGGTACGGTTCAAGTTTCGAATTTATACCTAGAAAATAACGATGACGATTCAATTGATTGGACTGAAGAGTGGAGTGGTTCTGTAACCAATGCATATATTTCTAATACAGTAGCAGGTTTTTCTACCGTATTTGAAGGAGATAAGAACAATGGAAACCCTACATTCACAAACATCACTGCAATATCTTCTGTTGGAGGTACAGCATTGCAGTTCAAGAAACAGTCTGGAGGAAC
>JBELDQ010000201.1:0-3757 GCA_042094215.1 Polaribacter sp.
GCAGGATATGCGGACTTTTACGTTCCTTATATCCATACTTCCGTTTATAAAAATATAGGTTTAAAACAATCTATCAAAGTGATTTGTTATTTTTCTGAAACGAGTGTGTTGTCAATGCTCAAATGAACACCTTTATCACTTCTATTCTCTCTTTTGTTTTGCGCTACTTTGACTTTTTAGTTGGTTTCGTTTTAATTATAGCAGCTGAAATATACGGAGTCAGAGGAATGAGCTTTGTGCTGTGTCCGAATTAGTAAGCCATCTTTATACTCCTAGAACAACAGTTCATTTTTTAATACCTTGAGTTCAGGTGTTGGGCTACATGAACCCCGATACTTGCGCATGCTTGTAATAAATAACCGCCAGTTGGAGCATCCCAATCTAACATTTCACCAATGCAAAATTGATTAGGCTTCTGTTGGATTTCAAAATTTGAAGATACCGATGAAATATCGATGCCGCCAACACTTGAGATGGCTTCGTCAAGGGTTGCTGCTTTTACAATCTCTAGAGGGAGTCTTTTGAGTTTGCCTGCCAATGCTTTCAGGTTCATATAGGTTTCTTTTGAGAGCTGTGATTTTAGTAGGTCGATCTGAGCATTCACTACTTTGAGGTCTTTCTTTAGCTTGGCAGTGTTGTTTTTTTGTTTAGATGATTGGAGTTTAGCTGCGATTATTTCTTTCGTCATAGAAGGCTTGAAGTCTGCGAAAATAATCGCTTTTCCATTTTGCTGGAGTTCCTGTCTAATTTGCGGACTTAGTCCGTAAATGGCATTTCCTTCTAAACCGAACTTCGTAATCACCGCCTCCCCTTTTTGTAGTGAATTACCACAAGAGATGGCCATGTTTTTTAAAGGCGTTCCTTCGTGTTTTTCAATAAAATCAGATGTCCATGCTATCTGATACCCGCAATTAGATGCTTGAAACGGACGTGTTTTGATCTTGTTTTCGGCAAAGGTGTTTAACCAACTCCCATTAGAGCCTGTTATTTTCCAGCTAGCGCCTCCTAAAGAGAAAACGGTGTAATCGCATGTCACTGATTTTTGTTGAATGATCGGATTGTTCTTGCTGTCCCATCCTGTAAATTCATGCTCGTATTTAAATTCAACGCCTTTTTGATTTAAATGTGCTAGTATTCCCTTCAATACTTCAATAGGTTTTATCCCTTTTGTAGGGTATACCCTGTTGCTGCTTCCAACATAGGTTGGAATTCCTATTTGTGCGAGCCAGTTTCTGAAATCTTCATTGCTGAAGTTTTGCAATGCTTCGTCCAGGAATCCTGAGGGAGTATAGCGTTGAATCAATTTTTGCATAGATTCTCCATGGGTTAAATTAAAGCCCCCTTTACCTGCAACTAGAAACTTTCGCCCTACAGCCTTGTTTTTTTCGTAGATGGTAACCGAAAACTTTTTTGGATCTAAAAAAGCAGCCAATACCAATGCTGAAGGGCCTCCACCAATAATGCAAACTGTTTTTTTCATAGATATGATGCGTTCCTAGTTTCTTTTTGCGAGTGCTAACCCTAAAAATGTCAATGCCCCATTTAAGACCAATACAAAAAAACCAAAGTCAAAACCAAGCAGGTCTTTGCTGTAAAAACTAATGACATAGGTTAAAATAGGTGCTATGACACAGATATAGGGCACTGCTTTGTCTTTTATGGTTTGTTTGGTAAATAAGCCAAACGCATAAAGTCCTAATAAAGGGCCATACGTGTATCCGGCAAACGTAAATATTTTTGCAATAACACTAGCATCAGCAATAAAATACTTGAATAGTAAAATGGTAGCGATGAGTATGCATGAAAAAAGAACGTGTATCTTTTTTCTGATGCGCTCTTGTTCTGCTGTGGTTTTCCTTGTGTCAATCTCTAAAATATCAATACTAAAAGAGGTGGTGAGTGAAGTCAATGCAGAATCAGCGCTCGAGTAGGCCGCAGCAATCAATCCCAGTAAGAAGAACAGCGCGGTTACTAGGCCTAAGGAGCCTTTGGTGGCTATAATAGGAAATAGCTCGTCTTTGTGTGCATCAATTCCATTACGCTGTGCATAGTCTGTTAGTAAAACCCCCAATGCTAAAAAGAAAAAGTTCACAATGACCAATACAGTGGTAAACCAAAACATGTTTTTCTGAGCATCTTTTAAGTTTCTACAAGTCAGATTTTTTTGCATCATGTCTTGATCCAGCCCCGTCATTACAACGGCAATAAAAGCACCCGCTACAAACTGTTTCCAGAAATAACTACCGCTATTGATGTCTTCAAAAAAGAAGGTTTTAGACAATTCACTGTCGGCAACATATGTGAATAGATTGCCTATTTGCAATTCGTCTGAAATTGTATAAATACAAACTCCAACAGCAATAAGCATGAATAAGGTTTGTAGTGTGTCTGTCCAAACAATGGTTTTAATTCCTCCTTTAAAGGTGTATAGCCAAATCAATAAAATAGTCATAGAAACGGTCACCCAAAAAGGAACCCCATAGGCATCAAAAAGTAATAGCTGGAGTACATTGGCAACCAAAAATAAACGAAAGGCAGCACCAATAGTTCTTGATATTAAAAAGAAAGTGGCACCAGTTTTATACGAATAATTTCCAAAACGATCTTTTAAATAGGTGTAGATAGAGGTTAAGTTGAGCTTGTAATAGAGAGGGAGTAATACCAAGCCAATAATGGCATAGCCTACGACATAGCCAAGGACCATTTGCATATAACTCATGCTTTGTGCTTCTACCCATCCAGGAACAGAAATAAAGGTGACTCCAGATAGCGAAGCGCCAATCATTCCAAAAGCTACTAAATACCAGGGAGAGGAATTATTTGCTTTAAAGAATGTTTCGTTGTTGGCAGACTTTCCTGTGATGTAAGAAATACCTATTAATACACTAAAGTAGGTGATGATTAATGCAATGATGTGAAGTGGCTCCATGTGTAACTTGTAACTGCTGATTTGTTTGTTAGCAGTTACGAATATAGGATTTTTAAAGGATAGATAACATTGAAATATGTAAAGACTGCTGTGTCTTGATACCACATACACCCTATGATTTCAAACCTTCCTATTTTGTGCGCTATGCTAAGAACAGGAATGACTTCTTTTTTTTCAGTATGTTGAGAACTGCTGTGAGCAATTAGTGGTAAAATACAGGAGTAGTGTGATTTCTATGTATGGTAAAATTCTTACATTTGCGCCAATGGATTTCTCATCAAAATTATTAGAAAATGCGGTCAATGAAATGTCTCGTTTGCCGGGTATTGGAAAGCGTACCGCGCTGCGTTTGGTACTTCACTTGTTAAAGCAGCCTAAAGAGCATACGAGCTATTTGGCGGAAGCCATTACACAGTTTAGAAATGATATCAAGTTGTGTCAAAAATGTCATAATATTTCTGATGCATTCTTGTGTGAGATATGCAGTAATAGCAATCGAAATCCAGAAGTGGTGTGTGTGGTTGAAGATATTAGAGATGTTATGGCCATAGAAAGCACCGGTCAGTACAAAGGGCTGTACCATGTGTTAGGAGGTAAGATATCTCCAATGGAGGGCGTAGGGCCTCATAATTTACAAATTGAGTCCTTGGTAGAGAAGGTAGCGAAGGGCGAAGTAAAAGAACTGATTTTTGCGCTGAGTTCTACCATGGAAGGTGATACCACTAATTTTTACATTTTTAAGCAAATAGAGGAATTTAACATCACAACATCAACCATTGCTCGCGGTATTTCTGTAGGGGACGAATTGGAGTATGCAGATGAGGTTAC